>NZ_JAEQCE010000035.1:0-47724 GCF_020738665.1 Microcoleus sp. PH2017_08_TRC_O_A | reverse complement strand
AGTGGGAGTCGGCGCGGGTGTTGGTGTCGGCGCCGGAGTTGGTGTCGGAGTGGGAGTCGGCGCGGGTGTTGGTGTCGGCGCCGGAGTTGGTGTCGGAGTTGGAGTTGGCGCGGGTGTTGGTGTCGGCGCCGGAGTTGGTGTGGGAGTGGGAGTCGGCGCGGGTGTTGGTGTCGGCGCCGGAGTTGGTGTGGGAGTGGGAGTTGGCGCGGGCGTTGGTGTCGGCGCCGGAGTTGGTGTGGGAGTTGGAGTTGGCGCGGGTGTTGGTGTCGGCGCCGGAGTTGGTGTGGGAGTTGGAGTTGGCACGACTCCATTGGTGTATTCAAAAGAGCCGCTGTCAACGATCGCCCCTGGAATAGTATCGCCATCTTGAGGGCGAGTCACGCCGCGTTGATCCAAAGCGGGTGCGCCACTTGCAACCCCTTTATCAATTGCTGGACTTCCTAATAGCAGAGGCCTTACGAAAGCGCCGTTGATGTTTTGCAGGGGGCCGAGTTTGGGATCTGCGAGAGTCACACTTGCCGTAGCATTGACATCGCTGCCGTCATTGGGGTTTTTGGGCGGCCACTGAAAATTCCCTCCTTGATCGCTATATTGGGCGGTGACGTGTTGCTGAATTCCCCAAGGGTTTCCTCCGTTAGCCGCTGTATTGTTGGAAAGAACCGTGTTTTTGAGGGTGACATTATTGGCATCGGCGAAGATACCTCCACCAACCCAACCGGCACTATTATCGGCGATCGTCGTGTTGACAATAGTTGTGCGTGCACCAAGAGTCATGGCACCGCCCAGTTTGTTGAAATCACCAGCAGCAAACGCGGTGGAGTTGCCAGAAAACGTGCTGTTAGTAATCGTAGCAGGGGCATTTCGCATCCACAGGCCACCACCTTGATTGTTGGCTTTGTTGCCAGCAAAGCTAGTGTTGGTAATAGTCAATCCCTGGTTGGTGCTGTCGCTCAAAACCGTTACCGCACCACCGTTTCCAGGATTTCCACCGCCGGGACTGCCTGTTAGCGCCATAACTTCGTTATTTTGGAAGGTGGTGTTTTCCAAAATTACATTGTCTTGGCTGCCCGTGAACAGATAAGCTGCACCTCCTTCACCTCGACCTTTATTGTTCTGAAATACGCTATTGGTAATCTTGATTGTGCCGGAAGCTTCATTTAGACCGCTGGCTCTGTCTGTGTAAATAGCGCCACCGTTACCCCTTAAACCAGGATTACCTTGACCTGTTGCGTAAGAGGCTGCGCTGGTGTCGTTGCCGATGAATCGCGAATTGTCAATTGTTAACTTGCCCTGAAGGCTGTTAATTGCCCCACCGTTAATTCCCTTGTTGTTGGTGAAGTCGCTGTTGGTGACAGTAAAAGCTTTGGAGCTCAAAAAGCCGATCGCACCTGCACCGCGTTCGTCATTACCCCCCGTCGCGATGTTGCCGTTGAATTTACTGTTCGATACTGTCAGGGTATTGTTGAAATTGCCGAAAATTGCCCCACCACCTTTATCGGCAACGTTGTTATTAAACTGAACGTTGTCTACTGTGAGCCTTACTTCGTCCGTTGTGCCGATCGCCCCACCTGTCCCAGTCGTTTTACCGTTGGCAAGAGTGAGATTTTTGACCGCAAAATTCGTCGCAGTCACAACGTTTGCATTGACAAAAAAGGCACGGGATGAGTTGTTACCGCTGATGGTTAAACCCGCTGCACCGGCGCCGTCAATGGTGAGGTTTTTGCCAACGGGAATATCGATTTGACCGCTGGTAAGGGCGATGGTTTGACCAGCTAGACCAGGAGCGAAGGTAATTGTGTCCCCGGCAACAGCGGAGGCGATCGCAGCTCTCAAGGAACCTGCTCCGCTATCGCTATTACTCGTGACGACGATAGTAGCTAAATCACCTTGGTAATTTGCCATCACATCGGAGTTCAAGGCTAAGTCCGATTCAATTTGACCCTTAGAAAATTCTAAATTCCAGTCGCCGTCTTTACCAGTAATGTTGGTGGATGCGGCAACGTCAGCCCCCGTTAATTGGCTTAACTTGTCAACGAAATTAGCGCCTGTACCTGCTGCTACATCGCAGCCGTACAGCATGATGTCGGCTTCTGGAGCTAGTGAAGTCTGCCACTTTTCCAACTGGCTTTTGTATTGATCGATGTTATCTGAACCCAGAGCGGTATTACCGAGTTGCAGGCTGCCAGAACTGCCGTGAGAAATAATGTGTACCGAGTCGATCGCCCCGTTGGTAGAGGCGTAGTTTTCAATTTCAGACGTAATTTGTTGGATGCCATTTTTGGTGCTATCGAGGATTACTACCTGCTGCCCAGGTAGCACTCCCGCTGCAATTGACTCGTAATCTTCCACCCCGGAATCAATGAATACTAAGGAACGTGGGTGCAATTTCTCCAAAGAAGATTGTGAGTTAGTTTGAGCGAATGTAGAACTCATTTGTGATACTCCATTAAGGGCGTTATTGGTAGATACAGCCCAGGAGTGTTCTTATCAGTCTTATTTGAATTCATATTAACACCTATTTTGAAAATAGTGCAACATTTACTAATCAATTATTTAAATGTTTTATTTTCCGGATTGTACTTACTTCCGCTTGTAGTTACTCAATTTTTTGGTGAGAATTGTTGAAATATCTAACAAATATGTGGCGCATATTCAAAAAAATCCAGCTTTTTTGAAGCCGGACTTTTTCAGCATTATTGGCTGCAAATACCGATAATTATAGGCATTAAAAAATGGGTGCAACGGTAATTACTTACTGAGTAACCCCTCTAAATTAGATTTACTATTGTTGATTTTACTCAGATAATTTGCGTAGATAGACACGGTTTAGTCGTGTCCATACCTGTATTAGGTCAAATTTTAAAATGAATTATATAATACATTTTGAATAATTCAGCCAATTAAAACAAAGAATGCAACTTTAGGCGCGATCGAAATTACCAGAAAGAATTGGTTGAAAGCCGGAGTCCCGGGAGTAATTAAAAGAAGACTATTCATTACTCCAATCCTCGGACTTCCCGGTAGAGGTCGCCCTCAACCCAACGACCGGCTTTTCGGGCAAGCTGTCAACTGTCAACTGTCAACTGTCAACTGTCAACTGAAGAGCGACCTCAGTCATCCCCACTTTGAAAATCTAAAATTGTACGAGATAGGCTGCGTGGCTGGCTAGATTTTTGAGACACCAGAATACTGATACCAAGTAGGTTTGGTGGCATTTACTAAGCATCAAAACAGTCTGAGATTAAGTGCCGATTAATCATCGCACTTAAGTTGTTTGCGCGCGGGCACAGGAACTTTGCGGAGTTGGGCCGTCACTACACTACAAAGGCTATGAGAATTATTCAACGGGAGTTGATACGATCGATCGCAGATTCAGTCAGATCGCATCCTCGCGCCCCGTCAGGCGGTTAATGACAATTCCATTGTGGCCAATCACCGTGTTTTACGCTCCACAGCCTCAATTACATTACTCTCCTTAGCAAACAACCGATCGCGCGCGCGGCCGTTGCTGAGTGTGTCGCTATCTCGATCGGCATAACACGAACCCAGTCCGTTTTTGTCACTCAGGGAACTGTGCCATTTTAGCAATTGGCTGTCATCTGGTTCGAGGCAATCTGAACTGCCGCCAAAAATTGTGCAAACTTTGTCAATCTCTCTAATCAGGATAGAGGCATATTTTTGAAGTGCCGAGATAACTTGCTGGATCCCGTCAGACATAGACTTGACTAAAATTACTGCAAGCGTCGCGAAAATCCCAGAGACAAAATATCCGCCGTCAATGATGCTGGAGTCATTAAATGCAAAACTTCTGGATCCGGGATTTTGGTATTCCGAGGCGGGATTGGTTTCCGTCAAAGAAGTGAACATATTCCTTCCTCCAAAAGGGTGTTGGCTGGTAGATGTACCCTTGGAGTCAGAGCGTTGGAAACAGGCAGGAACTAGGTTGGTTTGGCTCGCGGCTATTGCACTCATCTATCAGTTTCGCCTATTTCTCTGGTGCTGCCATCCGCGATCG
This sequence comes from Microcoleus sp. PH2017_08_TRC_O_A, assembly GCF_020738665.1. NCBI lineage: Bacteria > Bacillati > Cyanobacteriota > Cyanophyceae > Oscillatoriales > Microcoleaceae > Microcoleus > Microcoleus sp. PH2017_08_TRC_O_A. The sequence goes on along the minus strand of NZ_JAEQCE010000035.1, from coordinate 43,709 downwards.
CACGGAATTTATATTTTCTGTATTTTCCCCAATTGGCGATCGGTCAGTAATTACCGATCTAATCGAGTATCCTGTAGGTGACCGCTTCAACAAAGAGTCCTCCAAACCCCCCGATTCCGATCGATCGACCCCATCTAACATCTCAAACCTCAAATGCTCGCTCGCAAGTTAGGTACGTAGTTGCGCTTCAGCGCTCTTTCAATATATAAGAGCGCCCAAGCGCAACTACATACCTTAATTACGTAGTTGCGCTTCAGCGCTCTTTCAATATATAAGAGCGCCCAAGCGCAACTACGTACCTTATGAAGTACCTTATATTTAATGTCAAAGTTGCCTCCGGCCCGACAACACCACCGTTCACGAGTCTGTAGTAGAGGGCGGTTTCTTCCCAGCATTCCGGATGTTAATAATCTTGTTGAGCGCCTCGAACCAAAAACCAGCTCCCATAGAAATCGCTACGCCACTCAACATCCAACCAAACAATTTTGCCATCAAAGCCGGCAACAATACATTCCCCTGGGCGTCTAGTTCTAACCTGTTCGGTTCGCTCCAGCCAAAAGGTAGAGCTACATTATCCAAAGCTCGATCGACCTGATTTTGAACTTTTGTGAGATTGGTTAAATTATCCAATTTTGTGTTAGCATTTTTTTCAACCAACTGCTTAGCGTACAAATTAACAGTCGATCGCAACATCGAATCCTTCGACAACCGATTAACAATATTAATGCTATCAGCGTTAGCAGCCAGGGCGATCGTAGTTCCGAGCAAAATCGCCACCCCTCTAGAATTCCGCTTGTAAACCCCCGAAGCACGCTCCATCGATCGATCGAACCAACCTTCAATTTCTTTCTGAAACCGCTGCAACTGCTCTTGAGTATCTCCACCGCCTGTTTCAGCGCGCTGCGCCAAAATATAAAGACTGCGTTTCAAAGATTCTGGCATACTGTCCAAGGTTTCTTGAATTTGTTTGTAAATCGGACTCTCCTCTTTCTCATCCATAATTTGTGCTACCGTATCCTGACTTTTCCTAACTTTCCTCACCGTATTTAACAAATTGCTCAAACTCGGTTGCAGTTGCGCCCGCAACGCTGCCCGCTCAAACTCGCTATCAAAACTCGCCTTAATAAAAGCCATCTGTCTCTGAAATTCTCTTCCTCCCTGCTCGGTTTCCGGCAGATAAACCTGAGAATCATTAATATAAAATCCCAATTTTTCCGACATTCGATCCAAACTGTTGTTCAAACTTCCCAAATCGTTTTTATAATCTTCAACAACTCGATTGAACTCCGCAGTCAGCCAGCCAAATTCTTGCTCAATAATTGGTTTAGTAGACTCCGGCAGATTCAGACCCTCTCCAATCACTTGAATTTGTGCCAACTGTAAATCTTTAAATCTTTCCAGTCTGCTTTTAGACAGCGATTCCACCAAAGGAGAAATTTTTAAAGTATCCAAAAGACTCGCAGCAAAACTATCGGCTGGAATATAAGACGGCCCTGTTGATTTATTGCCAAAAACATTCTTAGTACCAGTCATTCGGCGGTATAAATCTCCCATGCGGTGGGTAAACGAACGAAATCCCTGTGATAGAAGACCTTTCGCTCCTTGATTCAAATCCTTGATAATCGGATTGGCATAAATTGAATTTGCCAACAGTCCGACTCGCTGCAATTGCAGCGGATCTTTGGTGCCTTCGCTGCCTCCAGAAATCAGCACTTCGATCGACTTCTTTAAATGTTCCGCCCGCCACTGCAAAACAGTAGCAATCAGTTCCTGAATTTCGGAAGCTAGCAAGCTTAAAGTCAGGTAGATAAACACTAAGCCAATTATAATATCTATGATTACAGGTAAGTTCATGGTATTTCCCCGATCGCAAATAACTGCTGTATAAGTTTACCTTCTCTTTGGGACGCTAAAAACTCTCTTAAGTTATGTCAGAAATCTTTCGATTCCTAAGCCGCAAACCGAAAACTCGCTTCAATGACAGCTTGACAGACAAACTGTGGATGCTGGCTTTTCTGTTGGCTGCGGTGCTGATTTTCGCGCTGAATCTGGGCGGCGTGGCGTTGCGGGATTGGGATGAAGGGATTGCAGCCCAGGTAAGCCGCGAAATTTGGCGCGGTAATTTAAATTGGCTGTATCCGACGATCGGCTCTATGCCTTATTTAAACAAGCCGCCGCTGGTACACTGGCTGATCGGGCTGTGTTTTCGCGTCGGTGGTGTCAGCGAATTGACGGCGAGGTTGGTACCCGCCATGCTGACAGCTTCTTCAGTGCCGCTTCTTTACGCCATTGGGCGCGAGTTGTTTCCCAGAAGGTCGATCGCCATTTTTTCGGCTCTCGTTTATCTGACGCTGCTCCCGGTACTGCGGCACGGACGTTTGGCGATGTTAGACGGAGCAGTTTTGTGTTTTTTGCTGGCATCGATGTGGTGTTTGCTGCGATCGCGCCGCGACTTGCGCTACGCTTTGGGCGCGGGGATTGGCTTCGGACTCATTTGCTTGACTAAAGGCGTGATGTTGGGGCTGCTACTGTGCGCGATCGGCTTTGTTTTCCTGGTTTGGGATACCCCGCGACTGCTAACTTCTGGGTATCTTTGGGGCGGATTGGCGATCGGAACTTTGCCAGTAGCGGCTTGGTATTTTGCCCAATGGCTGCACTACGGCCAAGATTTCATCAACGCTAATTTATTTAACCAATCTTTCCGGCGCATTTGGGAACCCGTAGGCAATCACAAAGGCCCGCCCTGGTATTATCTGTTAGAAATTTTAGAATCAGCATGGCCGTGGCAGTTATTTTGGCTGCAAGGGCTGCGCTTGAGTTGGGAAAATCGCAATTTTCCCGGTGCAAAATTAGTATTAGTTTGGACGGGAGTATATCTGCTGGCTATTTCTGTGATGAATACCAAATTACCTTGGTATGTTTTGCCAGTTTATCCAGCTTTTGCTTTGGCAGTTGGTAGCTATCTCGCTGAAGTTTGGGAACAAATGTCAGTCCCGGAAGAATCCGCAAAAGATGAAACAGAAGAATATTTTAATGCTATATCTTTGTTGCCTCATCCGGCAATTTTGGTAGTAATAGCCGTAGTTGGTGTCGTCGGCTGCGCGTACTTCAGTGGCTGGATACGGCTGGGCGGACAAATTGTGTCCCCCCAGGGCGATTTGCAGTTAATGCTGATGTTTGTAGCTTTGACAATGGCGCAAGCCGCCGTATTGCTCCACCGCAAAGACCGACAGTTTCTGTTAGTTTTAATTTGGGGAACTTACGTTACGCTGTTAGTATTTGTCGCTTCCGATAACTGGGTTTGGGAACTCGCGGAGGATTATCCAGTGAAGCCGATCGCCGAAATTGTCCGCCAAGGAACCCCAGCCGGCCAGCAAGTCTTTACATCTCATAAATTACCTCGTCCGTCGCTGAATTTTTATAGCGAGAGACAAGTTATTGTCGCCGACAGCCCGACGCTACAACAGAAATGGCAAACTCTTCCTCAACCTTATTTTTTGTTAGAGAAACCTGTTTTAAAACATCTAGATTTGAAGAATGCTGAGGTTGTCAAAACAGCCGATGATTGGATTTTAGTAACTAAAAAATAAGCGATCGTGTTGCCAAAAGATACCGTAGGAGCGGGTTTCACCAACCATATGTACCATTAATTGATAGAATAAATAAACCCGCCCCGCCCGACAAATAACCTCGACCGACATCATTTTTATTTGATTTTCCACAATTATTGTAGGGGCGAGCTCACCAACCATCTGTGCCGCTAACAGACAAAAACAATAAACCAGCCCTGCCCAACAAATAACCTCGATCGACATCATTTTTCTGCGATTTAAATGCGCTAATTCCGCTCTCGGTTAATGAAGATTATTCGTCTGTTTAGGGCGGGTTTATAGAGATAGTCTGTCAATTTTAAATTTGGTTGGTGAACCCGCCCCTACAGGATTTTGGTGAACAGGAATCATTAACCCGCTTCGCCCGAAAAAAAATATCGATCGCCTTTTAGAGGAATGGAATGTTCATTTTTGAAAATATTTTAGAAGTAGTAGAGTTTCCAGAAAAATGTTATACTAAACAAAAGTATTAGTTAAATGATCTGCGATCGAACTATGCAACTTACCGAACAGCGATACTACTCGACCGAGGAATATCTAGCACTAGAGGAGGCTGCTGAGTGCAAAAGCGAATATATTGACGGTGAAATATTTCCTATAGCCGGTGGCTCTACAAATCACAATCGGATTGCTGGCAATTTCTACGCGGCGTTAAATTTTGCTTTCAAGACTGAAGATTATGAAGTTTTCATGAGTGATGTCCGCTTGTGGATGCCCAAGAGGCGCATCTATACCTATCCCGATGTGATGGTAGTATGTGGCAAGCCGGAATATTATAATAACCGCACGGATATGATTACTAATCCCAGAGTTATTATTGAGGTTTTGTCAGAGTCAACTAAAGGATACGATCGCGGCAAAAAGTTTGAGGGATACCGCACGATTCCCACGGTTGAGGAATATTTGTTGCTGGATCAAAATCGGAAATATATCGAACATTTTTCTAAGACGGATAATAAGCGATGGTCGTTTGCTGAGTACAATGAATCGGATGAGTCGATCGCGCTTGCTTCAGTATCCTTTGAAATTTCTGTGGCAGATATCTATAATAAGGTGAATTTTGAAGAGGTAGATGCAGAAATCGCACCGGAAATTGGAGAAGTTTGATTCGGTGAATTTGTGGCAGATTTATTGGCGGGCGATCGCACTTTTTGTCGTAAAGGGCGATCGCCGTAGCCCGTAGCCAACTTGTGTCATTATACGATGAGCCATAATAGACAAGACCGCAACTCTTGTAGTGCGATCGATTAACCAGCAACTATTGGAGAGTTTGATTTATGCTAATTGAGAAGATCGTTCAAGAATTACAAGACATCCCCGAAGACAAACTCGCAGAAATCTATGACTTGATTCACTATTTTCGCCTTGGATTAGGACGAGAACAGCCACAGCCGCGCACCCCTGGTTTACTGACGGGAAAACTCGGTGATGCTTTTTTTGAACCGCTACCATTCGAGGAACTGGAACAATGGGAATAAGCTACCTCATTTCGCGCATACTTGACAAAAAAAATTAGCTTAGCTAAGATAAAGTTTAGTTGAAATTGCCTATAACATATGCACATAATCAGCTACCGGCAGATGCGTGAATATAGCGAAAGTCATGCTGATTGTCTGGAAGCCCTGGATAACTGGTTTAAAATTGCTAACAAAGCTAAATGGTCAAATTTAGTTGAAGTGCAATCTGTTTTCCCTAAAGCTGAAGCCGTGGGAGGTTTTACGGTTTTCAATATCAAAGGGAACAACTACCGATTGATAGTTAGTATCGATTATGAAAGCCAGTTAATTTATATCAAATACATTTTTACTCATGCTGAATATGATAAGGAAAAATGGAAAAATGACCCTTATTTTTAATCCAGATAAATACAAAGAGTTATTGTCTCAGTATCAGCCAAAAATAATTAGAAATGAAGCTGAGAATGAAAAAGCTTTGGTGATGGTGGAAGAGTTGATGCACCGTCGCGATCGCACTCCTGAAGAAGATGAGTTATATGAGTTGTTGATTGCATTGATTGAAAAATTTGAGCAAGAATACTACGCACCGGGAGCAACGGCTACACGTCGTTCACTGTTGTTGTTTTTGATGGAACAGCGATCGCTAAAACCTGCGGATTTAGTGGGAATTATTGGCTCTGAAGAAGGAGTATATCAATTGGTTAACGGTGAGGGATATTTCAGCAAAGAGCAGGCGTTGATTCTGGGTAGTTTGTTTCATGTAGAGCCGAGTTTATTTACTAATTAGCTGATGGATGTAGTGGGATTAAGGGCGATCGCACTTTTTGTCGTTAAGGGCGATCGCATTTTTTTGAACCACAGACGAGCGCTGGTTTTTGTCAAGATTGCAGAATGTATTGACTGATAATATTTTTGAGTTCTTGAGGAGCTTCTTTGGCAATCGCCGCTCCTAAATCGGGACGCACAACCCACCACCAAACCAGTTGTTCTAAACGATCGGCAGAATCTTCATTAGGACACCATTCGATCGTACTTTCATTGACACCAATAATGTTAGCACAAAGGTCATTAGCAATGCTAACGCGATCGTCTAGTTTTTCAAACTGTACGATATCTTGCCAGCTAATTTCATTGGGAATAGAATTGAGAATTGATTGGATATCTAGAGTCAGCATTAAACTGTTCCTCCGAAAGCTATAATAACTCTAATGCCAAAGTCTTGTTGTTCTGCAAAAGATTGAGTGCTGAGCCATCCTCTCACGGTTAGAGTGATCGTACCTGTGAGTTCAGGTTGGAGGGAGTTGTAGAAATTGGTAATTTCCTGATGAATTGACCCCGTACCGTGTTCTAACCGGACGAGATTGCCTGTATTGTGTATTGCTTGAGCCCCGAATCTCTGTAAATTTGATGTTGTTTGCCCAACTATATGATGCCACGCTAACCCCGATCCTGCCACCCCCATCGTTCTTTTAAATTCACCAAATGTTTGAAAGCCTTGTCCGGCTGTTATGGGTGAGATGACTGTCCTTGATGCTAGTTCTCTAGCTAGTCGTCTTGCTATTTCTCGTCGAGTTTCGTCCGTCATTTATATGAATTAGCTTTCACTGCTTTGATTTAACCCTATCATGGATTAAGGGCGATCGCTCTTTTTAGCAAGCGCAGATAAGGGACTTGCGTAGAAATAAAATCCCAGCCATGCAATTGTATTGTCGAAGGAGTAGCCAAATGATTGGTATAGTATTAAGCTGCAAGCCCCTAAACGGAATGGATGCGGATAGATAAAAACGCGATTTATCCGTATTATGACTTACGCATAGGGCCCAGAAACCGGGTTTTTGCGAAAATACTTCGCCGCAGCCAACAGATTCGGTAAAAACCCGGTTTCTTTGTCGGAGCGCATAAACCCTAGAATATTTATTCTAGGGCTTTAGTGCGTTACTGACATCCCCGAATATTCCTTCTAATTCCTGACCATTCATTAGCTAAACTAGATTGAGAACTAGAAATTTTTCGACCCAACATTCTTGTTTGAGATGATAGGCTAGAGATGCGGCGGTTTGTGCCGTGGCTGGTTTTACTAGAATGGTACAATCTATGCCAATTGCACTGATTAGGGCTAGTGCTCCTAATATCTTGAATTTTAGTTTAATCATGATTCAAGGTCTGTGAGAGGGTTGGGATTTAAGGACGGTGGTTGTGGGGATTGTTTTAGAGGGCGATCGCACTTTTTGTCGTAAGGGCGATCGCGCTCAAATCATAGTTGTTAGCCGAATCACTTTAGCTTCTTTGAAAAAACCCATCCTTAATCTTTTGGATCTCGCCATCGCTGAAAGTACGATTAAATTTCGCTAAATATTCATCCCCTAACACCATCGCAGTTGCTACGGGACGATTGCCAAAGCTACCAATGGGAGTATTTAATGGTTCAGAGATTGGCAAGAATTTAATGTTATTATTCTCATCCCACAATTTACCAAATAAGCTTATTCTATCAACACCTCCTCCTCCAAATAAATTACCAAATCCAAAGTCTGTAATGATATCAGCTTCATTGATACTGGTAGCACCATCGCCGGGTGAAAAAACAAATATATCACTGCCATCGCCACCTATTAAAGTGTCTTTACCTTTTCCACCAATCAGGATATCATCGCCACCTTCTCCCAGAAGAGAGTCATTTCCATCACCACCCTCCAGGCTATCAGCCGAGCTATCACCACCACCCCATAGGGTATCGTCATTGTCTCCACCGATGAGAGTATCTTTTCCATCATTGCCTTCTAAACTATCGTTGTTTTTACCTCCATCAAGTGTGTCGTCTCCTCTTTCTCCTCTGATATGATCATTTCCCCCACCTCCTACAAGGCTATCGGGTGAATCATCACCACCACCCCATAGGGTATCGTCATTGTCTCCACCGATGAGAGTGTCTTTACCATCGTTCCCTTCTAAACTATCGTTGCCCTTACCTCCTTCAACTGTGTCGTCTCCTTTGTCACCCAAGATAGTGTCCTTGTCATCGCCACCGAAAATGAGATCGTTATCTTCTTCACCCCTGATGAAATCGTTGCCTGAACCACCGTAGAGGGTATCATTGCCTGAACCGCTGAAGATACTATCATTTCCAGAATCACCGTATAACTTATCATTGCCAGCGTCGTTAAATGTCGCATCATCTGTTTCCTGAATTGAAAATCCTGTAGGACTTGGAATTACAATAATTGAGTTTCTCTCAAATAAACCCCCATCTATATTGTCATTTCCAGTGCTACCGTAAGCTATGTCATCATTCTGAGTATTTTTGTCTTTTAGAAACAACAATGATGGTGAAATATTAGGATCGTTACCCTCATTGTTGCTCCTGTTTGCTACAAGAATTGCTTCATCACCTCCAAATGTATTTTCCCTCCACTCACTGTGTTTACCTTCGCCTAATTTTAAAAGCTTGGCGATTTCTCCTGATTCTTTCAGTAGATTTCTAAAAAGATATACAATATCACCATGACTGTCAGTAGGGTTTGTCAAATCTTTAAATGCAGTGTTAGGTTTTTTGACATCAACATAAATTGATTCATTAGCGCTTTTGGCATAATCTGATGAGCCAGTTCCATCGCCTGAAAAAGTATCCCCCCAAAATGCCCTAGAGAACTTAGAGACAAAACTAAACTTAATGGGGTTCTGATCGCCAGTGGTATCAGCATCTAAATCATATAAACCAGATGCCGGCGAGTTACCACCAAAAAGAGCCGCTGGGTCTAGAGCAGTCAGACTGTTAACCCATTGTCCTTGATCAATATTTGGATTTTGACGATATTGAGGATTGAGTTCTTTATCAGGTTCCTTATTAGACAGAATAAATCCAATCTCAGATGCGACGTAACTCCCCAAACTATGCCCAATAAGGTTCAAATTTTTACTATCTATTTTCCATTGATTTTTGAGTATGTCAACTGCAACATTAGCAACATCATGAATCCATCCTGCTGACATATTAGGTGTTGGATTATCAGCGGATACACTCCAGTCAAGAACTATTACTTGTTTATTTTGGTCGCTAATTGTTTTTGCTAAGGCCGCCATTTTGCCTTTATTTAAAGTGTCTTGATGTCCATGAACCAAAACATATGTTTCTTTGTTTGTTAATGGGGTGGTTGGTTCAAAATCAGGATTGTTGTCATTGTCTTTATCTTCAAATACCCTCATGATTACCGGATAACTAACAGGAATAATTGGGATATTTAGAAGGTTTTTATTCGTAACAAAACGAACTTCTTGGGATTTTTTACTCGTATCAGCATCTGGGATTTTCTGATTAAAATTCAATGTTTTGATATTAACCTTGGTCTCCGCTGCTGCGCCAAATAATCCAGGTATCCGCAAGCTCAAATTATCATCGCGGCCTGTGCCATCATTCTGTAACTTGACTTTAAAAGTCAGCTTGTCACCAGGTTTAGCATTTTCATACTTATTGGGCGAAATATCCTTCACATAGCCAAAGTCATCACTACTTTTATTTAGTGGAACTTGACTATTTGCCTGTACTAAACCATCGGTAATAGCCTGTACTAAATTAGAACTATCTGACTCTAGTTCCACCACTTTTCCAAAGCCAAGCTTGTTGTCAACCAAATCTTGATAAAACGGTCTATTATTAGACCCAACATTATTTTTTGCTATGGTAAAAACAGGAAAGATATTCGCATCACTCAATGCCTGCTTAGCTTGTGCGATTGATGGGTAGTCTTCATCAGGATCGACGACAGAATCTCCATTGTTAGGCTTTGTAATAGGACGTGGTTTAGCATCCACACCATCCCCGGCTTTATGATAAGTATCATCTGTTGATACTACAACCACGCGACGGGCATTATCACGAAAACCAATTGGATTTGTTTGAATAGTGCGACGCGCTACTTGCAGCAGTGCTTCCAGTTGTCCTTCAGAGAGATCTCCACCTGTGCTTGTGGTTAAATTATTTACCGTCGATCGAACTACCTCTTTATCATTTGTTAGCGGTTGCTCCAATTGATAAACATAAGCATTATTTGGATCGCCAAAAGGTCTGACAGGCTTATCAATAAATGAACCAACACCAAATTTAGTATCCGGTTGAATCTTCCTCAGTTCATCTAAAAAATTTGGCACTAGGCGCTTTAGAACAGGCAAATCGTCATCAAACGAGCCTGAAAGGTCTTGGAGTAGAAATACATCAAGCGGTAACTGATTAGTAGTGGCTGAAGCACTCCGATCGCCATTTTCTATACTGCGAACCGATCTAATAGGCTCTGAACCATCCCCAGGCACCGTGACTGTTATTTCTAAAGTAATTTCGCTCCCTGGTGGCAAAAATACATCGATCGTATCCGCTGACAGAATTGTTCCGGGAGTGCTCGACAGTACCTCTCCTTTCTTAATTTGAATACCAGATGCTCCCCCAATTCGATCGCTAATACCCTTGACAAGGGTATCAAAAACCCCCACTCCCGTTCCAGGATTTATCGCAATTCGCGATCCATCCGCCGTGAAACCAAAAAGCTTCTCGCCCTCAAACATCAAGCCTAAAATATTACTAAAGCCAATGTCGCCAATTTTCGCTGCTTCACCAGTTAGAGACACCGCATACAAACTATCGCTTGTCGCCCCCTTCGATGTCGCTAAAAATCGAGTGTTCGGAGCATCAAATGCCAAGTCCCCACTGCTATTGAATCCAGTAGATTCCAAGTTAGCGATTAAAGATACTCCCGCATTAGTGGTATTAATCGCGTATAAGTTAGAATCCCCAGCCCCATAGAGGATATCATTGGCAAATTCTAAAGCATTAATGTTGACACCCGCAGGGAGGCCGCCAACAAATGAAGTTAAACCCGATACTGGATCGATTTTGAATAACTGAGTAGGCGTAATTCCGAAAATCGTCCCGTCTTTAGCAACAGCGATGTCGGAGAAACTGAAGGTACTGGCAATTTGGGTAAATTTGGCTGACGGATCGATCGTCCCAACTTGTCCGCTTAGTCCGTCGAAGGTCGAAATGAAAGACGAACTGGCCCCTAACTGGCTAGCACTGCGGGTATCCAAACCATAGGACAAGATTCGATCGCCCTTAACCTCTTCATCCAGAAGCCCGATCGCACTTACATCCACTCCACTACCCAACAACACATCATCTGTCAGTAACTTCATAATCCCATCTCCTCACAAATATAGTTGCGTAAAAACCAGCAAAGCCCGCCTAGCAAGCTTTCCTAAATACTTATCAGGGCCTTCATCTGCTTTTTATGCCGATCGCCCTGTTTTTGTAACAAAACTTTACATTGCTCCCGATCGCAGATAAGCTGTATCCCCGATCGCCCCTCAAATGCACCGTCAAACCTAGCTGATAGCCAGACACATCATTTCACATTACTCCACAATCCTGAATCCGCAAAGGCTAAACGGCTCACCATTTGGCTCAGCAAAAAAGGCTCATTTAGCTCATTTGTCTCATTTGGCTCACTTCTCGGCTCACTAAATCGTGTAACATTCTTTACTAAGGCAGAGTTTCCGTAGAGGAGTACCAATGGCAGGCTTGCTCAGAGCATCCGAGGAAGGATTGAAAATCATTGATATGGTGCGACGCAATCTCGAATGGAATAAAAGTGAGGATACCTGGTGCAAAGTCGCTCTAACTTCAAAAGCCACTTTAAGGAGATTTTGGGCGCAAAACCGAATTCGACGCGAAACATTTATCGATATTTGTAAAGCTGTAGGAATCAATAACTGGGAAGATATTATTGAGCGCAATGATATAAAACAAACAGAATTACTTTTAGCTGCCGCGATCGCAGATATTCCCCAAGACAACCAAAACGATCGCACTTTCCCCCTCCCCGAAAACTTACCCCCCGTCAGAAATTGGGTACAGCGCACCAAAGAACTCGAAATCTTAAAAACTACTATCGTTAACTCAGATATCACCGCCATCTCAATAGTCGGATTACCGGGAATCGGAAAAACCACCCTCATCAGCCAACTAATTCGCCAACTCCACACAGAAAATACCCCCTTCACCTGCGCCGCTTGGCAATCCTTGCAATCCGCAACAGGCAAAGCACCCCCCTGCGATCGCACAATTGACTCCCTGCTATTCACCCTCTCCAACGGCGAGATTACCGCCACCACCAACGCTGAAAATGACTGCGGCAAAAAAACCGAAAATCTGCTCAAAATCCTCAGAGAAAAACCTTGCTTGCTCGTATTCGATCGCGCCGACACACTTTTGAAAGCAGGAGAGGCAAAAGCGGCTGGTTATTTCGCCGAAGATTGTGCAGAATATGCTTGGTTATTCAAACAACTATTAGAAACAGAACATCAAAGCAAAATTATATTTACCAGTCGCGAAAGCTTAGCCGAATTGTCGCCCACAGTCACCCGCGAAATCCAGCTCAACGGATTGGATCGAGATGCGGCAATTTCCCTATTGCAATCTTTTAATCTGACAGCAAATGCAGAGGAATTAGCGGAAATGGGCGATCGCTATTCTGGACATCCCAAAGCCTTACAACTCGTCGCAGCCTTAATTCGAGATGATACGGAGTTTCAAGGAAATGTCGGGAATTTTTTACACCAGAGAGACTGGTTGCTGATTCGAGATATTGAGAGATTAATTGATGAAATCATCGCGCGTCTGGGCGACGGCGAGCAAACTTGTCTGGGCCGAATTTCCGTCTATCAAAGCTCAGAATATCCCCTATCTTTTGCAGGAATTAGTGCTCAAATGCCAGAAGTTAGCAAGTATGAACTCAAAGAAAATATTATCCTTGCTCTCAAGCGGCGACAATTGCTATATTACGATCGCCATCTCAAATCCTATCAGTTGCATCCGCTAATTCAAGAAAAGGGCGAGCATCTCTTAAATCAAAATTCCGAAAATGTCCGTACAGCGCACAGCCAAGCTTATAATTATTATATCAGCATTCCCCTCAAGCCGGAATCGGAATGGCAAGATATCGAGGATATTCAGCCCTTAATCAGAGCGCACTATCATGCTTCTCAAGCACAAGATTTAGATGCAGCAAATGCGATTATTTCTGAAGTTTGTGAGTATCTGCGACAGTGGAATTGTGCAGGATTAGTGTGTGGAAATATAGAGTTGCCATTGCTAATCGAAAAACCTTATTTCACAAACTAGACATCGTAGAAACAGCCATAGTTCAAGACCAGTCGATCGAACTTTACCGTCAAAGCAATTATAGCTTTTCTCAAAGAGATGAGGTATGACTGACAGCTTGTATAATAGCATTTTTCAAATATCCGATAGAGTTCGAGGACGACAAGAGATTGCAATTTATCGACTTTCCCTGTTTGCTAAAGTCTGTGATAATACCAGTTTTAAATGAAATAACAGTATTCTTGTCCCCCCTTTACAAGGGGGGGGGCTAGGGGGGGTCGAAGGCTGTTGCACAATTTTATAAAAATGGTATAACTTTTAAAAAATGGTATAAGAGGGCTGAAGCACAACAACGTACCTCATCATGTTTATCGCGTGGATTTGCCCGATTCAGGTTAATTATTATTCTGTGACTGTCTAGCTGTATTCCCGTTCTATTTTCAAGGCCGTTTCGACTCTTTGATACTCGGCCTCAACCTGTTCTAAAAGCCCGGATTCCATCCCAGATAAAGGCTTATTTGCCTCTGTCCCCATCCGGCCCATGATTTCGAGTTCCTCGCACAACTCAAACAAGTGAAAAGCACCGAGAGTACCGCTAATTGATTTCAAAGAGTGAGCAGTTCGCCGCAAAGCTAGCGGATCGGCGTTGCACAGAGCCACGGAGATGCCTTGCAGCAGTTCGGGGGCTGTTTCGAGGTAAAGGTCGATCGCCTCTTCCAAAGCTTCGACATCTCGCAGTCCCTCTATAATCTTGGCACTCAGACAATCGCCGTTTTGTGACAAAGCCCGATCGACATTTGATGCACCCCACCTGACGGCGGAGGACGAATTGGGCATAGTCACTTGTTGATTTTCCCCAACAGCAGCATTCGTTAGCGCAGCCCTCGAAGAGGATCGCACTTCTAATTCACTTGTTCCTACTGTCGGTTCAATCTGCGAGCTCACACAAAAAATCGGCTGCGGGCAATCGAATTCCCCATTTGAGCGAGATTTACACGCGCTCAAAGCTCGCACCAACTCCTCAATGGCGATCGGCTTACTCAAATAGTCGTCCATCCCCGCAGCCATGCACTCTTCGCGATCGCCCTGCATCGCATTTGCCGTCATCGCCACAATCCAAGGCCTCGTCCATTTTAGATTTTGCATTTTGGATTTTGGATTGTTAGATTGCTCATCACTAAATTCGGGATTGGGGATTTTGGATTTTGGATTGTTAGATTGCTCATCACTAAATTCGGGATTTTCGATTTGGGATTTTCCATTGTTAAATTCCTCCTCACTTATTGAAACTTCTGATTCTTCCCTGGCATTTTCTAAGTTCAAAGCCGCTGAAAATCCCTCCCGGATGCGACGGGTAGCTTCCAAACCGTCCATTTCCGGCATTTGCACGTCCATCAGCACAACATCGTAAGGCTGGCGGTGCAAAGCTTCGAGCACTTCGATACCATTTCCTGCCACATCCGCCCGATACCCCATCCGCTGCAAAATTTGCAAAGCCACCTTCTGATTCACCAAATGATCGTCAGCCAACAGAATCCGCAGCGGCAAATTCTCGGCCAGCACGGGTATGCTTTGCAATAAAGGCCCGCTGGTTCGCTGCACTCTAATTTCAGCAGTCTGTTTCCCAAAAATATTGATTAAAACATTGTAAAGCTGAGATTGTTTGATCGGCTTGTTCAAAAAAGCAGCAAAATCCACCTCAATCGTAGGGGTGTTAATTTCTTGTCTGCCGATCGAAGTTAGCATCACTAACGGCAACTTTTGGCACTCGGGATACAGGCGAATTTCCGCAGCTAAAGCCAACCCGTCCATTTGTGGCATTTGCATATCCAAAATTGCCAAGTCAAACACCTCTTTAGCCGCGATCCAATCTAAAGCCAAACGAGCCGAAGCTGAAGCCCTAGGCACCATTCCCCAAGACTGAGCTTGGAGAGTCAAAATTTGGCGGTTGGTTGCATTGTCATCGACAATTAAGACTCGCTTCCCAGTTAATTCAGGTTGAGTAGTGCTCAAATTAACTGGTAAGGAACTGTTGCAGCCTGAAACGATCGTGCTGAAATAAAAAGTAGAGCCTGCGGATTTGGGATTTTGGTCGATCGGCTCGCTGCTGAGTAAAGATTTGCTAGAGCCATATTTTTCGGCAATTTCGCAAGATTCTTCACCTGCGATCTCAAAAACTGCCACTTTAAAATCTCCCGGAGGATTGCCAGCCAGACAACCCATACTTTGCACCCACATCCTGCCGCCCATCATTTCGGCTAAACGCTTGCTAATTGCTAAGCCCAATCCCGTACCGCCGTACTGCCTGCTCGTTGAAGAATCAACCTGGCTGAAAGATTTAAACAACCGATCCATGCGATCGCACGGAATGCCGATACCAGTATCTTTAACCGCAAATTGTATTTCGTATACTTTGTGAATTGCTCGTGGTTCGCCATTAATTGCTGGCAGTTCTTGAGCGCCGATCGTGGACACTGCAAGCTTTTTGGCAGTCACCGAAACCACCACTTCTCCCCTTTCAGTAAATTTAACAGCATTGCTGAGCAAGTTGATTAAAATTTGCCTCAAGCGGGCACTGTCACCGATCGCCGTTGGTGGTACGGAGCGATCGATCAAGTAACCCAATTCCAGTTTTTTTTGTGCCGCCTTAGCAGCTACCAAATCGAGAGATTCCTCAATGCAAGTGCGGATGTCAAACGGATGTTCCTCCAAGTCCAATTTGCCCGACTCAATTTTCGAGAAATCCAGAATATCGTTGATCAGCGTCAGCAAAGCATCGCCACTGCTGCGGATAGTTTCTACAAAATCGCGCTGTTCCCGACTTAAGTGGGTATCCAGCAGCAAACCTGTCATGCCGATGACTCCATTCATCGGAGTGCGAATTTCGTGGCTCATGGTGGCTAAAAATTCGCTTTTGGCTTTCGTAGCTGCCAGTGCTTCGTCGCGAGCTTTTGCCAAATCTACGCCTGTTTGCTGGCGTTCTAGTTCGCTGCCCACCCACTGAGCCATCAGTTTCACCAACTCTCTATCTACAGCTCGGAACGGTTCTGTCAGAGGAGTCGGAGCAAAGAAGCATAGAGTGCCGTAAACTTCACCTGCCACCGTGACGGCAGTGCCCATGTAAGCTTCGATGTTGAAGGCAGGATTGGGAGTATTGAAACACAAACCCGAAAACCTCACCGACTCAAAGTACATCGGTTCTTTTGCCATTGCTGTAGCTACGCAAAAGGTTTTTTCCAGATCGTAGATTTGTGATTTGACGATCGACTCATCGGGACATTCAACAGCAATTATTTGATAGTTGTCGCCTTGAATGTGCGACAAAATTCCCACGGAAAGGCCTAAATGCCGGCATCCCATTGCCAGCAGTTCTTCGAGGCGCAAATCAAAGGTAGAAAGGCGGCCCTGCGGGTCTGTACGGGGAGCAGAAGTCACTTGGTACAAAGCTTTAATTGCAGCTTCGCTTTCTCGCAGTTCTTGTTCTGTTTGCTTGCGTACGCTAATGTCGCGCGAAACGCCGATAATTTCTTGCACTCCACCGGTTTCGGGATCGCGGATCGTGCGGCTGGTGGTTTCAAACCAAATGTATTTGCCGTCTTTGTGGCGGATGCGGTAGCTGACGGTGTAAGTAACTGGCAGCGCCAGGACTTTCGAGTGAGCTTTGGCGACGGTTTCTAAATCGTCGGGGTGAAAATAATCGTTGGGAAGGCGCCCAATCAGTTCCGAAGGTTCGTATCCCAGCAAAGCGTGGCTGGCGGGCGAGACGTAGATAAACACGCCTTTGGGGTCGTGTCTGGTAATCATGTCGGTTGAGTTTTCGGCGATCAACCGATAGCGGTATTCGCTCTCCTTGCGTTCGACTTGAGAATTGCCCAATGCTTCTAACATTTGGTTGATGGTGTCGGCCAAGCTGGCGAGTTCATCGCCTCCTGGCATTATTTGAACGCGCAAGTCTGGATCGCCGTTGGCTGCGATGTTGCTGACGCTAGTGCTCAAGTCGGCCAATCTCGCCAAGACTAAGTTTTCTAACAACAGCATGGCGATCGCGCTAAATATTAAACCTACTGCCAATATCGAGAAAGTAAAGAGTTCTAGGGTAGCCTGACCTTGCCTAGAGATTACTCGGTCTACTTCTACTCGCAGCAGCAGCGCTAGCTTGCCCCGGATGTCCCGAATCAGGGCGTATCCTGCGACTACGCTGTCGCTGAGCGGCTCGATTAAAATTTCTACTGATTTGAGGTTGGAAATTTTGAGTTTGAGATTGTCCAAATCCTGCCTGGAGCGAGCCAGCACCTTAGCACCTTGTCCGGAGTAGTTCGTGGCTCCCACTTTAAAATCTAAACTCGGCAATCTAAAATCCACTGACAGGTGAGTCAGTTCCGAAAGCAAACCAATTTCGGTGTTGTCGAGGTAGCGTGCCAGGATCAGCGTCCCCCGCGGCGGGCCTTGAGCGTTGCTGTTGACGATCGGTTTTGAGGCTATCAGCAGCGTGGCTTCTGGCAGGGTGACGACGCCTGTTTTGGCGGGGTACCCCTCCTCAGAACTTGTCTGGGACTCGATCAGCGCCTCGGTCAAGTGCTGTTGCAAGCTTGCCGGAATTGGGATTTCGGTTTTGGATTTCAGGTCAAAACCTTTGCTGAAGATGGTCTTACCGTCGGAGTCCAGCAGCACCAATAAGTTTAATCTCAAGTAAACAAATGTCGAATTTACAAAATTTGACTTGACAAATTCTTGGTTCCGTGTATCGACAAAAGAGTACGTATCATCCCACTCGGCGTAATCTTGAGCGCTGGTGTCTAAATTCGACAAGTCATCATCTAAGGCATCCAAAGCCCGCGCGACATCCTGGCGGACGTACTGTGCCTCCAGGTTGTTAAAATCGTGCAGCAAAATGGTTGATGCAGTGGCATAGAGAACCACAATCAGGCTGATCAGAGCTGCACCGATAATTAATAGTGTTTTTTTTCGGAGTTGCATGGCGTCGGCCTCCTCACGGTGTTACTAAGCAAGTAGCCTGGGGAGGTTGGAGACGTAGGTTGTTTAGCATTGGCGATCGAGCCTGGCCTGCGTGTTTTGACTGTTGTGGGCTCATTTGCAAAAGCCCTCGGTATTTCCAAGGTATCGGGTATCTAGCCCCCCACAGTCAGTGTAGTATTTTCACATCTTTAGTTCCCTTCATTATGCACAACCGATCGCCTGCGAGTCATGAGCTAACCGCGATTTTCAAAAGAAACGGGCGATCGCGCCACGAAAAAACTTCGCGTTTGATACTCGCCCCGCCCTGGGCGGGGTGCCGGTGGCGGTTGACACAACAGGCGTGCTGGATTGAGAACCGCTTTTGATTCGCCCGATCGCAATTCTGTTTTGCTTTACGGTTCGATCGTTCGGAATGCAAGTCCTTCTTCTGGAGGACTTGCATTCCGAACGATCGAACCAGTTGTATAATAGTGAATCGAGGCGACACGAACTTACCAGAAACACCTCACCGCCCTTGAGAATCCTGATAACAATTTTGTTTTGCTTTACGGTTCGTAGTGAGGACTTTAGTCCTTCCTAAATGCGGACTAAAGTCCTCACTACAAACCTGTTTTACAATGGTGAATCGATTTGCTTTACGGTTCGTAGTGAGGACTTTAGTCCTTCTTGAATGCGGACTAAAGTCCTCACTACGAACCTGTTTTACAATGGTGAATCGAGGCGAAATGCTCTTAAGCAGAAATACCTCACCGCTTTTAAGAAGGTCGATAAAAATAGTGCCTGATGTGAGTTTCTACTAACATCAGGCACTATTAGAAATCCGAGCGCACAAATTGACTCTTGTTTATCGGATAACAGCTAAAGCACCAGCACCCGCAGCCGCAGCCGCCGAGGTAAGAGCCGTGAAAAACAGCCACCAAGAGGCAACTTCCGCTGCTTTCCGAGTTTCTTCAGCTTGTTTTTCAGCTTGCAATCTGATGTTTTCGAGGCGAAGCTGCGCTTCTTGCTGCAAGCGTTCTGCTCTTTGCAAGACGCTGTTGCGGCTTCTTTCGATTTGGTCGATCAAACGGTTCGCATCTGCTTCAGAAATGTCCTCGCGCGAACTAATTAAAGCCACTAAAGTATCGCGGTTGAAATGACCGAGGCGATCGCGCAAAGCATCAAATCCGGCTTGCGGATCGTCAAATAACTTCCGCACATCCCGCGTGATACCTTCATAATTGAGTTCCGGGCGATCGAGCGAATTGAGGTAATCCCGAACTTTTCCGAGAATTCCGTCAATTACCGATTGAATGCCCTCCTGAATTTTCTGGATTTGCAGTGCGAATTGGTCGCGCACCGACAAAATTTGATCGACAATCCGAGCAGCTTCTGCTTCCGAAATATCCGGGCGCTGAGACAGCAGAGAAATCATAGTCGCTCGATCGATATGCGACAGTCGTTCGCCCAAGCTGTAAGCGCCGACTTTTGGATCGTGTAGCAGCAGTTGCAAGTCCCGCTTGATGGCTTCGGGATTTAATTCATCCTTGCCCGTATTTCGCAAATAATCCTCTAAAATGCTCTGAAAATCCTGGACTTGAGTTTGCACCCGCTTCGCCAAACGGCGCGGCGCTTTCACGATCGATCCTAGAGTTTCCTGCACTTGGTCGATAATTTGATTGACTTGTTCCTCGGTCAAATCTTCTCTCTGAGAAAGCAGCTTGACCAAAGTATCGCGATCGACCTGAGATAGCCTTCCGCGCAGCGCTAAAGCCCCTTCCTTGGGATTTTCCATCAATTTGGTCAAATCCCGCTTAATCCCTTCAGGATTGAGTTCTTCCTTGCCAGTCTTCCGCAGGTAATCTGCCAGGGCGGTAGTAGTTTGGTCGTACTGATCCTTGGCTTTTTCAGCCAACTTTTGCGGTGCTTCCAGCGCGCTGTGCCAAGTTTCTTCGGCACTGTCGAGAAGCTGGTTTACTTGGTCTTCGCTGAGGTCTTTGCGCTGAGATAGCAATTTTACCAAAGTTTCGCGATCGAACCGAGAAGCTCTAGCTCTGAGCGCCCACATTCCCGCTTCCGGGTTGTCCAGCAGCGTTTTGAAATCGCGCTTGAGCCCTTCGGGATTGAGTTCTTCTTTGCCCGTAGACTTCAAGTATTCTTGTACTTTTTGCCACTGATTGTCTAGTCGGACTTGCGCTGCTTCTTGCAGACCTTTAGCATCTGCTAAAACTACATCTCGCGTCCTTTCCAACTCTTTAACAATCTGGTCTACTTCCTGGAAGCCGAAGTTTTCGCGGCCTCTGAGAATTTGCACGAAACTATCGCTGGTGAAAGGAGAAAGCCGATCGCGCAACTGTTCGTAAGTAACATCAGAATCCTCTAAGATTTTCTTAAAATCGCTCCCGATACCTGCTGCTGTCAGTTCTGCTTTGGGCGTCAGCTTCAAATAAGTTTCCACGCGCCACTGCAAATCGCGAGCTTTTTCTTGCTCCTCGGCAAAGATCGCAGTTTGTAAAACTCGCTGTCTGATTCCTTCTAATTCCTGGGAAATTTCTTTAATTTTGTCTTGGGTAAAAACGCCTCGACTTGCCAGGATTTCCGCAAACTTGGACTGATTTAGTTTTTCCAATTCGTGGCGCACAGTTCCCGGATCTGCCGTTGGATCGTAGAGCACGTCACGAAATTCGCGCTCGATCGCGGTAGGGTTCATCTGCCACGAATAAGTGTTGAGCAAGTAGTTTTCTACGTCAGCACGAATTGGGCTGTAAGTTTCTGGTTCGCCTTTGACTTGAGCGGTAATTTTATCAGCTTGTTGGCTAACTTTGTCCTTAGCTGTTTTAAGCTGACCCATTACTTTTTCGACATCTAAGTCGGAAATATCCGTGCGACCCAAAACTACTCCCATTAAAGCATTGACTGCCATTGACGTTGCTTGGGACATCATTGTGGAGTTTTGTCCAGAATTTTGCCCGCCCAGATTGCCGAGAACTTTTTCTACCCTACTTGTCAGCGTATCTGAGAGCAAATCTCCCGATTTTGCTGATTTGAGATAATCTATCAATTGGGCGATGCCGTCTGATTTCTGGTCTTGTTTTCCTACTTGTTTCCAAGCATCTTGGAGTTGGTCTACAATCCGGTTGACATCGCGTTTTGACCAGGACGATCGCGAACTGACTAAATCTACGAGAGTTTGTCGATCGAGATTCGGCAAATTTTCGCCCGCAATGCTTTTGAGTTGCGGATCGTTGAGCAATTTTTCAAACTCGCTACGCATCGCTTTGATGTCTAATTCCGGCGGTTTGAGGGCTTGGATGTAGTCTTCGACGTTTTCCCGCAAGCTTGTAGGGTCGATCGCGCTACCGAGTTCGTGGCCCACCGCTGCTGCTGCTGCTTTCGCCGTGGCGACTACTTGATTGCTAGCTGCTTTGGCGCCGAGGGCTGCGGCTGCGGTGCCGAAAATAGCTTGAACGCCAGATGTTGCGGTGTTAACCACGGAACCGATCAGGGAACCGACGGTGGTGGAGCTCACCCAGACGAGGAGTGAGAAATAGGCCGCCCACACGACTAAACCGACGATCGCACCTAAACCAGGACTGCTAATCAAACTAAGCTTAACTGCTAGCAAGCAAGCGAAGAATAGGGCGACAGTGACGGTGATTAGAGTCCAAGTACCGACTTTGCGGCCGATGTGGCGGACGGGACTACTGCTATCAGATTTGTGTCCATCGTCGTGGGATTGTCCGATGTAGGAAAGGCCTGCGGCTACTGATAAATTTGTCAGCAAGAGTTGGAAAGCGCAGGCGAGCACGACTCCAGATATTAATGCAATAAAAAATTGCGGCCCGGAATAGAGGAGTGCTGCGTCTTCTACTCTGCTTGTTGTTGTTGTAGTCTGTTCTACAGGCACTTGGGCCAGCCAGAACCCGATGTTATACAGTTGTGGATTTATTGGCAAATTTTGATACATAGTATATTCCTCGTTAAAGGGTGGGTGCGCGCGTTCATTGGCGCGACTTGACCAATGTATAGTGTTAAACTCATGCCCCCAATGGCAAGCATCGCTTTATTGACGAGCTAAAGCATCCCCCTACAGTCGGAAGTGTATAAATATGTCTGCGGCCTGCTGTTGATTCAGGGATAATTGTGCTATGTCAGTTTTCTGTCCGTTGTCAAATAGACTTTGTTTAACGAACCGCAGAGGACGCAGAGAACGCTGAGGAAGAGAAGAGAGAGAAAAAAATTGTGAGTCGTAGGGTGCGGATACATCAAAAATCCCTAAATAAATATCGACAATCCGATCGCGACGCACCTATTTAATCGCTTGTAGACTGTAAACAAACGCCACACTTGTTTGGTCGAAAACTTTGTAAACATGGTATTAGTTATTAACCTTCAAAAAAATTGATTATGCAGCGAGAAAGTCACGCGATTATTATGGGCGGGAGTTTAGCAGGACTGTTGGCCGCTAGAGTATTAGCGAAACACTTCGATCGCGTAAGTATTGTTGAACGAGATTTTTTTCCCGAACAAGCTGCGCCTCGCCCCGGTATTCCTCAATCCCGACACCTGCACATCCTTTTGACTCGTGGAAAAATCATCTTAGAACAGTTGTTTGCCGGCTTAGAAAACGAACTGATAGCTGCGGGTGCTCCGAGGTTAGATCCGAAGTCGATCGCCTGGTTTAGTCCGGCTGGTTGGGCGACACATTTTACCCCCGATCCAGATGATTTAATTATGTTCAGTCGGGATTTACTCGATCGCCAAATTCGCCACCGCTTGACTGAAAATACGAACGTGCATTTCCTGGAAGGAGGGACTGTAACGGGGTTGCTGGCGAATACTCAGGGCACGGCGATTGCTGGTGTGTCGGTGCGTTTTTGCGATCGCCAAAACCCAGGTAACATTAATGAAGAGAATTTGAATGCAGATTTAGTAGTCGATGCTAGCGGCAAAGTTTCTCAAACGCCTAAATGGTTGAAAAAACTCGGCTATGAACCGCCACCTGAAACGGTTATCAATGCTTTTGTCGGCTATGCGACGCGCATCTATGAATGCAGCGGTAAATTGTCAGATACAGCGCCTGTATTTGTGTCAACTGCACCGCCATTTCGCACTCGCGGCGGTGCAATTTTCCCGATCGAGGGGAATCGCTGGCTGGTGACTCTCGGTGGGGGCGATCGCGATTATCCGCCCGCAGACGCAGCAGGTTTTGTAGAATTTGCGCGCAGTCTGCCAACTCCGATGATTTATGATGCGATTAAAGATGCAAAGGCGATCGCACCTGTGTATAGTTATCGAGGTACAGAAAACCGTTTGCGCCACTACGAACGCCTCTCCCATTATCCTGAAAATTTGGTAATTGTCGGCCATGCAGTTTGCGCTTTCAACCCTGTTTACGGCCAAGGAATGACGGTTGCTGGATTGGATGCTCAGATGCTGGATGAATGTCTGCAAAAACAGCGGCAGCGCTATCCTGAAGGCGATTTAACAGGCTTTGGGCGACATTTTCAACAAAAACTCGCAAAATTACATACTATTCCTTGGACGTTTGCTATCAGCCAGGATTCGCGCTATCGGGGAAGTGAGGGTGCGAAACCAAACCTGGCTACGCGACTGACAATTAATTACATGGATCTGGTGTTAAAAGCGTTGACCACAGATGCGAAAGTTTGTCAAGCTTTTTTGGAAGTTCTGCACATGATTGAACCACCGACTTTACTTTTTCATCCTAAAATTGCGGTAAAGGCGATCGGGCAATTAGTCACCAGTCGGCCGAATTAATAAACTTGTGCAATGCTCAATTGCCAATCAAACAATCTAATTCCCGTTGCATTTGAGTTGTAACTAGATCGAAACAAGCATCGACATAATCGCGATCGCCCGCAGCTTCCTTACCGTACCTCTCAAATACGATCGGTTCGCACACGCGAGTCCGAATTTGCACGGGAAAAGGCAGATTTGGCAAAGGCCCAATACTCAACCCCCAAGGCAATCCCAAATACACCGGAAATACTACCGGATCGATGCCCAACAACCACGGCATCCCCAATTCATGCAATTGCTTAACTTCTTCGTACAAATCTGCCAAAACTATCAAAGTATCGTGGGCACCGTGGGATATAATTGGTACAATTGGCACTTCTTCTCGCAATGCTAACTTAATAAATCCCTTGCGTCCGGCAAAGTAGATTTTATTGCGTAAGTGATAGGGACGAAAAGTATCTTCGGCACCACCAGGATAGACTAGAACCGGGGCATTTTTTCGCAAAGCTGCGATCGCCATTTTTGGATGCGCTTTGATCGCGCCACACCGCACCGCCATGCCAGCAATATCAGCAGAAACTTCCCAAACCGTCGGGTGCATCAATCCGTAGGCCAAGCGTTCCGTACCGTATCTGTGGAACCATTCGTATAGGAACATAAACATATCAGGAGCGGCGATTCCCCCGTTGTGAGAGCCGACAACGAGCATTTTTCCGCGTGCGGGGACGTGGTGCCAGCCGTCGCTTTGGACGCGAAAATAGTAGCGGTACAGCCATTCCCAGAGTGGCAGCATTAGTTTTATGAAGTCGGGATTGCGATCGTCCAAAGATAATCCGTCAAAGCGAGATGTTTGGCTGTTGTTTCTGGGGCTGGATGCAGAATATTTCATTGATTGGTGCTTAAGTGCGATCGGCGGTAAAAAAGTATTGTTTTAGTATTGCAAATTTTGGGGAATTGACATATACTCAATTTATAATCGGAATTGGAGTATCAAAAATAAAAAAGTCACTATTTCCATTATTTTATATACATTCTCATAGTACAGTAAAAGACCGAGAAAAGTCAACACCAGATCAGGCAATTTTTAACAGTTAAATCATAATTCTTGGACATACTGCCTCAAGACAGGTGGCAAAGTATAAAAACTTCCTGTTTTGTCAATGAAGCAACGCCGCGATAAAGATTGCAGGGCATTGAGCAAATCTGGCGATCGCACAGTGCCATATTCGAGTAATTTTGCCAGGTTAACTGGTTCACTTTCCCGACAAAACAAACAGAGGACTTGTTTTTCTATTTCCGATAAGCGACTAAACTGCTGGTGTAAAACATCTTTCAAATCTTCGGGCAACAATACGGTATCATTTAATAATAACTCTGCCGCGCCAATTCCTAACTCTTGCATCAGAGTCGCCACGCTTTTTAACCATAACGGATTGCCTTGGTAGCGGTGAATGAGTGTTTCGCAGTAATCGATTTCTGCTAATCCTTTATCTCGGAGTATTTCCCGTGCGGCCGCAGTGTCTAAGCCTGTGAGTTGTAAAATACGAATGGGAGTATTTTCGCTGGTGAGTTGAGGAACTTCTTTGGGTGGTTCCCAACCGACTAGCAGGAAGCAACTTTGATGGGATAATTTTTCTATTTGTTTAAATAAAGAGCGATATTCTTCGTATCCTGGTTTATATTTTCCTGCTAATTCGCCGCTGCTGAACAGGTTGTGAATATCATCTAAGACTACTAAACACCGATGTTTTTGTAAATATTTAATTAGGGGTAATGCTTTCTGGTTGGTTGTGGGTGAATCTTGCTTGTCTGACTGCGAGAAAAACTGGATTAGGTTAGCTTCAAATTCACCGAGGGTGGGGGATGTGTCGAGATTGCACCAAATGACGTATTCAAATTCGTCTTTTATTTGTTGTACGAGTTGTATTGCTAGGGATGTTTTGCCGATACCGAGTCCGCCGGTGATGGTTATGAGGCGGCTGTTTTGTTGTAGAATCGAGGTTGTGAGGGTTTTGAGTTCGGAAGTGCGATCGTAGAAAGCACCTAATTCCGGCATCTCGCTTAACTCTTGATGCGATGTTTCTTGATTTGGTGGGTGTGAGTTTGGTATGTTTGGCGCGTGTCTAGATTCTCCACAGGTGTTGAAATTACCAATGGTTATAACGTCGCCTTGTGCAAAATTTGAATAATTAGAGACTTGGAATCTCTTAATTGCCGATCGAACATTCGATTTACTAACATCTTCTCCCAACTCTTCTGAAAGTATTTGCCATAACTTTGAGCCAACATCCCTAACATAACTTTCGTTACAGTGAATCTCGTCGGCAATTTTGGTGTATTTCTCACCTTGCATAGTTCCCCGCAGAATCGCCTCTTGTAAGTCATCAAGATGCTTACCAGTTTTGGCAAATACCATCTCATCAGCCATTTGTAACACTTCCTCAAGATTCATGCAGCATCGCAGATGTTGTGATTTTCCGTATTATACCTAACATTTTCCAACATTTTATGGCATTTGCCAACATTTTTTAAGTAGCGAGTTTGAATGGCAGACAAAATTGCCAACAAAATTGAGCATTTTTTAGCTAGGCAAAGCTGAGATTTTTAATTATCATGCGAGAATATCAGGGTTAATAATGCTTTAAAGTGTCGTTAAAGTTACTGCATACAATAATTCTAAAAATCGGAGATTAAAAATGATTCCTAAAGTTAAAAAGATTTGGAAATATCAGGATGCAAATTTTTCTCAGTTTAAAAATGATACTATATCTAGTTTACTTGAGTTGTTTATTGAATCTATATTTTTCACTGTAGTGATCTTTGGATTAGCTTTGATAATTTATTTAGTTGTTTTATTCCTAAATTCGCCAACAAAAGTAGATATAAATGTCGTTTCTGGGTTAATTCAAGGAGGCACAGCAATTGTAGCTTTGTTATTTCAATTCCTTTTTCTCAATGAAAGGATCAAAAATAGAATTGTTAAAGAAATAAATAAATTTGAAACAAAATTTTCAGAGGAATATGTATATCCTTCACAAACTCGCGTCAAGCAATTGGAACAAAATCCTATTAGTAATTTCAGGAAAGAACAGCAGCGTTACTATGCTACTCGTGCATACATTGACAACAAGAAAGACGAAGCAATTAAGGGGATGACTTCTACTGGCTCTTTTCCACTAGAATACATTAATATGTTTGATACTCCTGGAGAGGCTAAAGCTTATTATGAAAACACATATTCTAAAAGCAAGGGTAAGAGAAGATTGCGTGCGCTAGTAACTACCATAGAGAAACTTTTTTGGATTAGATTAGCTACAAATTCTGTATTACATACGTTCAATCTAGATCGAACGCAGTTGGACAAGTTAGAGAGTGGGCCTGAAAGATTTTTGTACAGAGACATAAAAGCTTATTTATATGCTTGGTTAGTTTGTAGTATTGATAATATTGAAGATGATGTTACATATATGCCTGTTAAGTATATTGGACTTAACTATCCCAATCAAGGACACCCAGAAATCAAAGAATACAAAAAAGCATTGGATTGGCTGATAGAACAATTTGATAGTGGTGATTTTGCTAATCATGTAGGTGATATCCAAATTCCTCAAGAAGACCTGGAGACATACAAAGAAATTTCACCATATTTGAATCAATTAATCACACTTCTGAATGATTATAAGATTTCTTTGACCTGATGAGAGATCCTGTACATTTCGAGACGATCTGTATTTTTTCATAGGTTTATAGAAAACGCAATCATATAATTTTTGATGAGCAATAATTATATGATTCACAAGGCAAGATTATCTCAGTAGGTGCGCGCGACCCACGTTAGTCAACCAACATTTAACAATAATTGTTAAATGTTGGTTCTTCTTGAGATTTTAATCAGTCCATTAACCTGCATCCGGTCGATCATCGTCAAGCTCACTAATCCGTGCTATGTAAGACATTAGTGTAACGTCGTCTATTTTATCAAGAATAAGAGAATCCTCTTTGATAAAGTTCTCTTTAAGCGTATCTAAAGTTGATTCAATATCTGATAATTCAGAAGTAATGGTGAGGTCATTATACTGATTTTTAGCTTTTTTTACCATATCTTGTAAAATTTTAAACAAAGTTTCCACCCATGTTTTACGGGTTATGTCTGAGTAGTTCGTCATGATAATCGTCCTGCTGTGTTGGTTATGTTTCCTTCTTCCAACAATCAATCTCGGAAGCCGGACATTTCTTTGCAAATTTGATCGAGATAGAATTTATTCTTGGTTTGAGCCATGAAACCCAAGATTCATCGTCATTTAGTGTGATTTTGGGAAAGAGGGCCCTAGCAAAAAAAAAGCCGATCGCACTTTTTAACACTTCGGACTGTTTTTGATTGCCAACAGTAGAATAAGGATTTAATCGAGATTGAGCGATCGAGTTTCCAAGGGAAAATCAAGGGTTTCAGACTACCACCTAAAAACACTCCTGATTATTATTACCTTCACCAAAGAGGCTAATATAAAAGTTCCCAGAAGAATAGCCGAGATTTCTGATAAAATCTAGCGCGTACCTCAATCAAATAGCCTGCATTGTGGAAAAGATTCCAAACGAAGCCTTAGTAATTCGTGGCGGCCGTAATCGCCCAGAAGATATTCAACGTGCCACAGGAACCCACCCTAGCGGTATCACGGGAATTTCTGTAGAATGTGCAGTAGGATTGTCCGTAGCAGAGTTAGCAGCAACAATCCCGCACGGACAAGTTGGTGTGACGACAGTCGGCGAGGTTCGCTCGGAAGATGGAGATGTCATCCGTACGAATGGCAGAAGTTCAAATCATGCAACTCTAACTGGATTAACAGCAGAGCAAGCAAGCCTTCTGCTGACACCAACAATTCCCAATCCAGCACAGCAACCATCTTGATGAGAGTAAAATTATGAGTCACCCTAGAATTTTTGCCGACTTTCATAATGCCGATGAACAAGGTCGCATTCGTCTGAATTGTGTTGGGACTATCGAAGATTTGAGTTGCCAAAATATTAAGTTGCAAAATGGTAAATTGCTCACCATCTATAGCGAAGAATTAGAAGTAGATGGCGCCGTGCAATATTCTGAAGAGGAAAGTCTTTGGGTTGCAGTAATTGATTGGAAACAGATTAGACAGGTAGACGATATTATTCTGAGCAATTCTAGTTTACCTGAGAGTGGCATAGCTCTACCAATATCCTGACCCTGACAAGCAATATAGGTGTAGAGAAAGGGGGCAGCGATCGCACTTCTGACAACTACCAAATAGTGCCATGATTGCACAAAGAGCGTGAAGCGTAGCCGTATTGCAGGCGATCGCCCCAGCAAACAAAAGGGCGATCGCCCACAGAAATATAGAATATTGCCTAACTGAGTGTTTGTACCACCGAATTACCTGTAAGGTGGGCATCAACTGTAGCTAATCTTAACCCATAGTAAATGGCTGTGGCTGCAATAAATCGGTCTCCGGGGTCTTGATGGGGTAGTGCAATCTCGCGACTTAAAATGGCAATGGCGTGATTCATTGGGGCTTCATGAGTTTCCAGGGTTTTTAAAGCTAAGTTAACCCATGTAACCGGATCTGGCTGTAAAGATATCCGTCCTTTTTCTGCAAGGATGAGCGTCTCCCAAATGCTAATTGGACTAAGCCAAAGTTCAGTATTAGGATCGGCGATTACCGTTTGAAGTTGAAGCGATAGTCGTTCATTACCAAGTAAATACCAAAGCCAAATGTGGGTATCGAGTAAAAGTTTCATTCTAAAACTTCCCAGGGTTGGGCGACAGGAGCAATTAAATCTCCTAATATTTCACCGCTTCCTTTCATTGTGCCAAACGTGGGGCGTGGGGTTTGGGTAGTGGCAGGATAGATAATCACTAATGGTTTCCCTTCATGGATGATGGTGAGGGGGGTTTTGGTACGTTCAACCTCTATAAATAGAGTCTGGAGGGTTTGGGGTAATTCAGTCGTGGTAATTTGTATCATTTTTCGACCGTAAATAGTTTTTGATAGTTGATATCTGAGCCTGAGCAATCAGCAAGCGTTTTTATAAAGCATTTCAATCTCCGATCTCGAATGCTGCCAAAATCTCTTTTGGCAAAGGAGCGTTAAAGTCTTCTGGTACAATAAATCTCCCTCGATCTTGCCCTAAACTAGCTCGTCGATTCGATGAATTACGAAACGGAACTAACTTCGCTATTGGGATAGATCCGTTTGAAATAATAATTTCTTCTCCAAGCTCCACGCGCAACAATAGTTCTGAGAGATTTGTCTTAGCTCGATCGATATTTACAGTTTCCATAATCTTAAAAAACTAAGTCCATAAACTAAGTTTACTCCGCTTGTGATAGTTGTGCAAGTTGGTAGCTTTCCCCTTCAGCGATCGCCCTAGCAAAAAAGGGCCATCGCCCTTCTTATTCTTTCCGCTCGGAGCGATCGCCAATTCCCTACTCATTCATAGCGATCGAGACTCGTATTGAACAGGCATCCTGCCTGTTCCACAATAATTATTAGAGATGGCTATTAGATATTGAGCGTTGGTCGCAAACAACAAACAACAAATAACCAATAACTAATAACCAACAACTAATAACCAATAACAAACAACCAACAACTAATCACAATTCAGCATAAAAGTCAACACAGTTTCATCAATTCCCTTGAGTTGCAGCGGCTTATATTTAACAATTCGATTCTCCTCAACATAATCTGCAACCGCCGCCGAAATCAGCACAGAGTTTGGTTCCGCCACTTCTTGCAAGCGGGCGGCAATATTCACGCTCGGCCCGATCGCAGTATAATCCGATCGATCGGGCCCGCCAAACATCCCCACCACCGCAGTACCCTGGTGAATACCGCAGCGAAACCGCACCGGAGGCACCCCATTTTCCCCCACAATTCCCTGCTCCAACCAGCGCTCGTTAAGTTGGTTCAGAGCTCGCAGCATAAGCCTTGCAGCAGCTATAGCGCGGCGTACTTGCTCGTTTGGCGTTAGTTCCTCCGGCGCGCCAAAGAGAGCCATTACCGCATCTCCCACAAACTTATCCACCGTACCGCCGCTGTCAAAAATAGCCTTAGTCATTGTCGCCAAATATTCATTCAACAGCTCAGCTACCCGGCGCGATCGCAGCGTATTTGCCATTTGAGTAAAACCGACAATATCGCTAAACAAAATAGTAATCAATCGCGGTTCCGGGCGCAAATCCAAGGCTAAATCTCCAGCCGCTGCGGCTTTCACCATCGACGGCGGCAAAAATCGGCGCAGCACCGACTCAGTTAAATAATTGTTCAACTGCTGCACTCGCCGCTCGTTTTGCTTGAGGGCGATTAAATTCCGCACTTCTGCCAACAATTCGCGATCGTTAAAAGGCTTCGATAAATAAGCATCAGCACCCCGTTCTACTCCTTCAATCCGAGTATCTGCATCGGCTTTAGCAGTTAGCAAAATTGCCGGAGTTCCCCGCAAGTCTTCATCCTGTCGAATCATCCGAATCAAATCCAAACCCGAGATCACAGGCATCATCAAATCCGTGACAATTAAATCCGGACGGCGGTTTTTTGCCACAGCAAATCCTTCTTCTCCGTTGCGGGCTAGCAAAACTGCAAAGCCTGACTCTCGCAGAATTTCCGACACATAAAAACGCAAATCTGGATTGTCGTCAACCACCAAAACCGTGCCAGCTACTGTTTCGGAATTTATCGGTTCTAGAGCCTCAAAGTTATGATTTTCTGCTTCATCTTCCGACAAGTCAGCTTCCACATCTGCCAGTTCCACCGCAGCTTTGGATGCGTGAAACTCGGCGGGGATTTCCAGTACCCGTTCTGGGGGCAAATGAGTCGAACCGAAGTGCAGCCAAACGGTAAAAGTAGTACCTTCGCCGTAAACAGAATCGACGGAAATTTGACCGCCGTGGAGTTCGACTAATTCTTTGACAAGTGCCAAACCTAAACCGCTGCCTTCGTAGGAACGGCTGGCGGAACCTTCGGCTTGGTGAAAGCGCTCGAATAAATAGGGAATTTGTTCGGTGCGAATGCCGATGCCGGTGTCTTTTACTTGCAACAAACAGTGAGCGCCGGCTGGTTCAACTGTCAGGGTGATTGTTCCCCCTTCTGGGGTGAATTTGACAGCATTTGATAGCAGGTTGTAAATAACTTTGTCAAATCTTTCAATATCTAAATAAAGTAAAGGACAGTCTTGCAGTTGGGTAATTAAGTGCAGTCCTTTTTTGTCGCAGTAGGCGCGGAAAGACTCTGCCGTAGAGTAACAAAAACCGACTAAATCGCACGGGCGAAAACTCGGCTGCATCCGTCCTGCATCGAGGCGCTGCAAGTCCAGCAGTTGATTTACCAACCGCAGGAGGCGGCGGGAATTACGCAAGGCGATGACGGCTTGTTCGTAGGGTAAGTCTTCTTTGCGGCCGCAAGCTGATTCTAGAGGGCCGATAGTTAGGGTGAGAGGGGTGCGGAATTCGTGGGAGATATTTTGGAAAAATTCGGTTTTGAGCCGATCGGCTTCCAAAAGCCGTTCCGCCTGCTGTCTGGTAGTCTGGTAGAGGCGCGACTGCTGCACCGCCAAAGCAGCTTGAGTTGCCACTATTTGAGCCAGGTCAATGTCTGAGAGGTTCCAGCGGCGGGTGCTGCAATTTTGGCGCAGCGAAATGCTGCCGATGATTTTGCCTTCGGAGATTAAGGGCACGACTAACAGGGCGCGGGCTGGCGATCGCACTTGCAGTTCTGTAACATTTAAATCGGGGCGTTCGTTGAGGTCTTCAATCGCCACGGGCTCTTTTGATACCATAACTTGCAGCAACACCGGATTGCCGCGAATCGGCACCAAAGACTGCGGCAGGGAAGGATGGGCAAAAACCCAGCCGGGAGGGTTCGCAGCAGCACTCTCAGCAGCAGTTTGAGGGCTTGGAGGATTCGCAACTACCTCTGAATTGTTAAAACCCTGTTTTACAGCCACCGTATCCCTATTTGTGTCGTAGAGACCAACGCACTGGACATATTCATCATCTTCTGTCCACAGAGATAGGGCGCAGCCGTCAACTTGCAAAGCTTGGCCGAGTTGTTGAGTAATCGCTGCAAAAATATTTTGGGGGTCGAGGCTCGATCGAATTGCCGTAGTAATAGTATTGACTAAGGTCTCGCGCTTTGCCAGCGCCCGCACCTGTTCGTAAGCCCGGGCTTGAGAAAGCGCCAAAGCCGCTTGGTCGGCCACCGTAATTACTAACTGTACCTCGTGGTCTTCCCACTGGCGCGGTCGATCGAACTGGTGCAGCGCCAAGACTGCCATCAGTTCCATTTGGTAAAACAGCGGTACGATTAAGCTCGATCGAATATTCGCAGCTTGGTAAGCCTGCAATCGCTGCTCATTGTCCCAGCTTAAAACTCGATCGTCAGTTTGAGCATCTTGAATCACCTCCACATCCAGAGTTTCCCAAACCAAATCCGGCAGCAAATCCGGCGAAAGTCGGGCGCTAGAAGCATCTCGTCTAGCTTCAGAATCGCCCCGCAACCCTTTACTTTCGGCCTTCTGGTAAACGAACCACTCATCAGCCACCCGGCCGTCTTGGAAAGGCCGCAGCAAACAGCAACTCACCTCAAACATCTGCCCGACAGTTTCCACAATTCTTTGCAGCATTTGCTGGTAATTGGGAGCCGATCGAATAGTATTGGTAACGGCATAAAGCAGCGATTCTTGCGAGAGAGCCCTACGCAGTTCATTCGTGCGGGCTTTCAGGACATTGTGAGTATCAACAGCTTGACTGACAAGAGCTCTGAGTTCTTCAGCATCCCAAGGCTTGGTAACGAATTTGAATACTTTGCCAGCATTAATAGCTTCAACTAAATCTTCAACATCCGTATAGCCAGTTAAAATAATTCGGATCACATCGGGATATTGAGCCGCAGTCAGGCTGAGAAACTCCGTACCGCTCATTTTTGGCATTCGCTGATCGGAAATAATCACAGCAACTTCTCCCTCTTTTGCCAAAATTTCGAGGGCGGCGGGGCCAGATTCGGCTCTGAGCACTTTATAGTCTCGATGGAAGGTGCGGTAAAGCAAATCGAGGTTATCCGGTTCGTCATCGACGATTAGAAGTTTGAGCTTAGGATTTGATTGGGAATTCATGCACCGTTCTCCTGTGCCCCGGGGCAGTTCGATTTAATAAGTCTGTTGAAAAAAAGAATTCGCAGGTTTCAATTGCACGAGTCATACGACAGTTGACAGTTGACAGTTGACAGTTGACAGTTGACAGTTGTTACCTACTACTAATGACTGATGACTGATGACTGATGACTGATGACTGATGACTGATGACTGATGACATAAGGGTTTGGAGTTTGCCGGCAGTTGCATTATTTTTTGAAACTGGTGTCACACAAATTCGTGAATCTGAAGTTGTTGTGAGTGGGTCGAGGCAAGAATCAACCTTGATTTTTAATTTATGGGTTTTCAATTCCGAATTCTTCGATCGCCACAGTTGCCTGTAGTGCACCCCAATTTTATTATTTAATGATATTCACAAAAATCTCGTCTTGCGGGAAGTGTCCTTAACCCCTCACCTCTATGTTGAGCGTGAAAATAGGAATCCGCAACTTTTAACTGCCCTCTGGATATCTCATAATACATAGGAATAATCGTCCTGATTGTGAGTGGATTTGCCTTTCTTTATGTGTTATTATCGCTCATCTTCCTGTTTTATTTGGTGTGTAAAAACTGTCTGTAGCAGGATACAATAGACAACCAACATCTTCCCCTGTGTTTTTGCTGCCTAGGTGACAGCAACTTTCACATTCTGCCAAGGATATGGCTTTCCTCTCCGGCCCCTGTGTCCCTGACTGATATTCGGGGGGGGAGACAGACAGACAACACAGGCGGGGAAGTGCGAGTGACGCAATTGCTGTACCATTTTAGTGAGACTGGCACTTTTTGGGCAGAGCGCGGCATTTTTTATGCCTCGTCCAGACCAACGCCCAAGGCAATTACTGCGGCGAAACACCGCTATCTTGAGCATCCATCTGTTAATCTTAGCTAGGGATGTACTCTGTGGAAACCGATCGAGCCGCTCGATCGAAGTTTTGAAGCTCTCGATCGCCCGCAGCACAGTATCGCAGCACAATATCGCTGGACAATATCTAGCCCTCCGGCGCAACAGGTAAGGCCTGTTCGCGAGGGGACGGGCTTCCTGATTGCCCAGCACTGCTGAAAGCTGGGTTGTCGGGTTCTGGGACAGGCAGCCAACATCCGACTTGCGATCGCGCCCGGTATTAGTCTAGTAGATACTTGATATTGTCAATTACCGCTAGACGGATAAATTATATTCGATCGGGTATTTCTGCAAGCAGAGAGCGGTACGCTTCCGGGAACCAGACGTTAAAACCTTTTTGATTGTTTTTAATAACTTTCCCGCTACCCACAAATCTAGTATTAAGGGATGGGTTTTCATTGGAAATAAATTTAGTCTAAAATACTGAATATCTCCAATTTACATCAGATAATAGTTAGAGGAAAGTACAAAAAGAATGTGACTGAATCGCATTCATAAACTCTGAGTATAAGTCATACAATTTAATCTCTTAAATTTAAGATTCTCGATGACAAATATTATGATTGGGAGTTGGTCTAAAGTTACATTCTTTTTTTAAAAGTGATATTACATTATCACCAGAAGTGAAATTTCTCAGATGGGCAGATCGGTAACCCGCGTAGAAAAATTAATATAGTGACCTGGAATTGTGAATCCTTCCTTTTTTTCCTCAGCTTCTCACCAACAACAAACTCCCGGACTTTCTGGCTTTTCGATCCGGGTGGCTGCATCAAATGACTTGACGCAACTAGCGGATATTTTGGCCATGAGCTTTCACTCCCGCGAGGGGTTTGTAGAATGGGTGTATCCAGTGTTGCGTTTAGGCATTTACGAAGATTTAAAAAATCGACTCCGTTCTAAAGCAGAACACTATATTTGTCTCGTTGCTGAGCTAGTCTCGCGGGAGTCAGGAATGCAGAATTATCGATCGCACCAAACTCAGTCTATAGCAGGAACAATAGAAATGGCTCTGCGTTCTCGATTCCCTTGGCAAATACCGAATTCCGACTATCCTTACTTGTCAAATTTAGCAGTTCACCCGGAGTATCGGCGGCAGGGAATTGCTCAACAACTGCTCGACAACTGCGAGAATACAGCCCGAGAATGGGGATTTTCGGAGATTTACCTCCACGTTTTGGAAAACAATCACGGGGCGCGACAATTGTACTATCAAGCAGGCTACCGCTTGCAACAAGTGGATTGGCATTGGACTTATTGGCTGTTCGGCCAGCCGCGCCGGCTATTTTTACGCAAGCAGATTTCCCTCTCATCAACTAAGTATGGGTAGTGGTGCATAAGCGCCTGCTTTTCGCACGCTCAATCGTTATGGAGAAAGGCTTGTATCAATTGCATCATTCAAGAAAGCAGCACTACCCAATTTCTACCTCCTGCTTCACTTCTAGTTGAACTTGAGCCTCAACAAATAGCGATTCCTTGATAATGAATTGGTTCATCAGGCTTGAGATTGTTCGAGAAATTTTTGTCTCCGAGAGGCGTAAACTGCCAAATCTGCCTCGGTGAATCGGGTTTTTTGCCATGAGGGACGAGACATTAGCCGATCGCACCAAGCTTGAATTTTGGGATATCCGTCTGTGGATACATCAACCCAAGATAGCAGAGGGACGACCGTACCAGCAACGCATTCAGCATATGTTAAGGTGTTGCTACCGAAAAAAGGGCGATCGTCCAACAAACCTTCAAAAAATGTCAGCACAGTATCGACTTTTTCCTTAGCCTTTGCGATTACCTGCGCTTCAGGAATTCCCCAGCCCATTTTTTCACTGCTGAGGGGGTAAAGTGCCGGCCCAAGTTCGTTAATCGTGACCAATTGTACCATTTTCACAATTGCCAAATCTTTCGCATCTTTGGGTAGCATGGCCGGTTCGGGATACTTCGCTTCTAGATAGTCAAGAATTGCCAGAGACTCGACGACGGTGAAACCATCATCGACCAAAACAGGGACGCGATGAAAAGGATTCATTGCGACAAATTCAGGCTCTAAATGATCGCCGTCCAAGTAGATTGTTATTAATTCAAAGTCGAGGTTTTTTTCGATGAGGGCAACCCACACGCGGCTGGAGTTGGTGGAAATGGGAGTATGGTAAAGTTTCATAAATTTTGTGCCTGTTTGTTGAGAGAGTCAGCTTTTGAGGATTGAGTTGCCGATCGGGCTACTGAAAATATTTAGATTTTAGTCAATTTTACACGCACAGGGGGCGATCGTACTTCTGGCACAATCGGACATCATTACCTGTAGTGCGATCGAGCTTGGATAGCATTTGATAACTTACGCTGCTAAACTGGTACAGCACACAGCGGTTGATCGCTTGTCAAGTTTCGAGGCTGTATTATGACCGTTAACTACCGAGTTGCAGCGATCGCTGATATTACGCTTCTTTTAGAACTTGTTAAAGAGTTTCATAAAAAAGAACAATTGGAATTCGACGAAAAAGTCGATCGTGATGTTTTAGCAAATCTTTTGGCTGATGCGTCTTTGGGACAAGTGTGGCTGATTCAGCAAGAAGATGAGGCGATCGGCTATATTATTTTGACGCTGGGTTACAGTTTAGAATACCGAGGCAGGGATGCCTTTATTGACGAGTTTTATATCCGACCCAACTATCGCGGACAAGGCATTGGAACTCAGACTTTAGCATTTGCAGAGGATACCTGCCGAGTTTTGGGAGTCCAAGCTCTTCATCTGGAAGTAGATTTTGAAAATCCCGATGCACAGCGTCTTTATCACAGAGTAGGTTATCAAAGTCATAACCGTTTTCTGATGACTAAAAATTTGGCAGTCTCTGAAGACAAGGATTTGGGCAATTAAGAATGTTCTCACACTCTTGATGGGCTGATTATTGATTGATAGTGACTTCCTGGCGCACAGACGAGGTAATCGCCTCTACTAGAAATAATCGCTCGCTAAGTGACAAATTAAGCGTTAATTTCATTAATTCTTGAAAAGATAATTCTTCTTTTGCATATTCGGAAGAATTATCATTCCGATCTGGCGAAAAAACCTCATCAGAACTTAAAGGCTTGACTGAAGTATTATGCTCTAAACTTTTCTTCATATCTGCGAGTAGAAGCTCTAAAAATTTAATATCGTTCCCTAGATCCGCAGCCTCATCCTCTTCTATATCTTCAATTACCTGCAAACGTTCTTGATAGGCATTGATTTGATGTTCGATCGCTTCTATAATAAACCTTAAATCTTTAAATGATAAATTCATATTGCTTAGCTGTCATTTGATTTATTTTCTCCAAGTTTATCCTCGACCGTTTCACCGTCTCCACTATCGGCTAAATTGTTACTTTCATCTGAAACTTCATAATTATCCATAATTTCAAGCAATAAATGCTTTAAATTCTTATCCGGTGGTCGTTTCTCAAATTCTGCGTGTGTGTAAATCCAAATTAACACAACTTCTTTTTTTGTAATATCTAACAAATAGATAAGTCGCCCCTGTTCAGCGGCTCCCCGAAGCTGAGGCATTTTAAACTCAAGCTTCCAAAATTCCAACCCCTCACGGCTACAGCCTTTGGGCCAAGGTTCTAAATGTCCCAACGGTGGACGGGGACGGGGGTCAACACTCAAAATTCTGAGGAATTTTTGGATTAATTCGACAAATTTCACTAATCCTACCTGATTTTTACGATAGTGATCGCGGATTAGTTTTTGCTGAGTTTTATCAAAGTTCTTCGAGAGCTTGATATGAAATTGCTCTGATTCGTTCACAGGCCTCCTCCGCTGTCATCGCCTCGATAGTTTCTAACTCTTCAAAAGTCTGTTCCAGGGCTTCAGATAGTGCTTTTTGATAAGCAATATCTTCCCGTTCTACTCCACTCAAGATCGCATTAAGAAGACGTTGAAATGCTGCACCGTAAGCTATAAAAGCGTCTTGCTCACCTTTGATTGCAATTGAAAATAAAGAAAAAGCCAAATAAAAACGCCCTAAAAATTCACTAAAAACTCCCTTAATTCCTTGAGGGGGTTCAATTAAGGCATAGGCAAAAATTTTGAGTAATTCTCTAGTCTCAGGGGGAATCTGCTCCCAACGAGCGTCAATTATGACAGCTAAATTGTTTGCTTTTTGAGCCAGTTCCCAAAACCTTGAAGCGCTGGATGTGCGCGGCTGAAATATCTGCCGAATTTCGCTGGGGCTAATTGTAATAGTGGCTGACATTGGCCTGACCTCTTGCGATGCGATCGCTTTACGGATACTCAATCATTCTTAGTATATCAGTCAGGCCATACAAAAATTTAGCTGTCCCCTGGGAGCGACAGCTATTTCTATGAAAAAGGCGGACCCGAAAGCCCGCCCTCTCAAACTATCGATTAATAATCGAAGTCGCCGCCGCCCATGCCGCCGCCGCCGCCAGAAGCAGCGCCTTCTTTGGGTTCAGGCTTGTCAACGACGATGCACTCGGTTGTCAGCACCATGCCGGCAATAGATGCGGCATTTTGCAGAGCAGAACGAGTTACCTTCGCAGGGTCAACGATACCAGCTTCAAACATATCGACAAACTCATTTGTCGCTGCATTGAAACCAACGTTAAACGGCTTTTCTTTGACGCGCTCAGCGATGACAGCGCCATTCAAACCAGCATTTTCAGCAATCCGCTTCAGGGGAGCAGCCAGAGCCCGTGCCACAATCAAAGCACCGGTTAACTCTTCGCCCTTCAGATTGGCATTCGCCCACTCTTCCAATTGAGGAGTTAGGTGAGCCAAAGTTGTACCGCCACCAGGAACGATGCCTTCTTCGACAGCAGCTTTGGTTGCGTTGATCGCATCTTCAAGACGCAGTTTGCGATCCTTCATTTCGGTTTCAGTCGCAGCGCCGACTTTGATGACTGCGACGCCGCCGGCCAATTTAGCCAAACGTTCTTGCAGCTTTTCTTTGTCGTAGGAAGATTCGGTTTCGTCCATTTGACGGCGAATTTGTTCGCAGCGAGATTTGACTGCGACTTCGTTACCTTCGGCAACAATTGTCGTGCTGTCTTTGGTGATGGTGATGCGGCGGGCTTTGCCGATCATGTCCAGCTTGGTGTTTTCCAGTTTCAAACCGGCGTCTTCGGTGATTAGTTGACCGCCGGTCAATACGGCGATATCTTCTAACATGGCTTTGCGTCGATCGCCAAAACCAGGTGCTTTAACAGCAGTTACATTCAACACACCGCGCAGTTTGTTGACAACGAGAGTAGCTAAAGCTTCTTTCTCAATGTCTTCTGCAATGATCAACAGCGGGCGGCCGGAACGAGCTACTTGTTCGAGCACTGGTACTAAGTCTTGTACCAAGCCGATTTTCTTGTCTGTCAGCAAGATGAAGGGTTCTTCTAGAATCGCTTCCATCCGTTCGGTGTCGGTGACGAAGTAGGGAGAAATGTAGCCTTTGTCGAAGCGCATCCCTTCGGTGATTTCGAGTTCGGTGGTCATAGACTTCCCTTCTTCCAGGGAAATTACGCCTTCCTTGCCCACTTTGTCCATTGCATTGGCAATCATTTGGCCGACTTCATCGTCGTTACCAGCAGAGATTGAGCCGACTTGAGCGATGGATTTGGAATCTTCTACTTGTTTGGCGTGTTCGGCAATCTTTTCGACCAAGAAGCCGGTTGCTTTGTCAACACCGCGCTTGAGGGCGATCGCATTTGCACCAGCAGCTACGTTACGCAGACCTTCTTTGACCATTGCGTGAGCCAGAACGGTAGCAGTTGTGGTGCCGTCGCCTGCTGCGTCGTTGGTTTTGGAAGCAGCTTGACGGATCAAGGCAACGCCTGTATTTTCTACGTGGTCTTCGAGTTCGATTTCTTTGGCGATGGTTACGCCGTCATTGACGATTTGAGGAGCTCCGAATTTCTTTTCGAGAACGACGTTACGACCTTTGGGGCCGAGGGTAACGGCGACTGCTTCGGCGAGAATGTCCATACCGCGTTCGAGGGCGCGACGTGCATTTTCGTTGTAGATTATACGCTTAGCCATAGTTTTTGGGGATGAGAGGGTTTGAGATTTTAGATTGGGGATGGATGGCGAGTCATTTGTCTTGTGTCATTAGTTTTTTGGCGGCGTTCGCTTTAAACTAATGACTAATGACTGATGACTGATGACTGATGACTAATGATTAATTAGTTGACGATCGCCAGAATATCTTTTTCGGCCAACAAGACGTATTCGTCAGTGCCGAGTTTGATGTCGGTACCGGCATACTTCGAGTAGAGAACTTTGTCGCCGACTTTGACTTCCATTTCAACGCGCTTGCCGTCGTCGTTGCGCTTGCCGGGGCCCACGGCCGCGACTTCGCCTACTTGGGGCTTTTCCTTAGCTGTGTCGGGTAGAAGGATGCCGCCGGCGGTTTTTTCTTCGCTAGCGCTTACTTTCACGAACACGCGCTCGCCTAGCGGTTTAACGGTAGAAACACTCAGTGATACTGCTGCCATAAATAAATCTCCAGATTACAGATCCTAGTCAGTTAGCCGTCAGTGGTCGCGATGAAAGCAACGGCTGACTGCTTACACTGACATATTAGCACTCTCGACTCCTGAGTGCTAATTTAGCTTTAGTAAGGGGCGATCGCAACTTATCTGTCTGTACGGGTTCCCGAACCGAGGATGAGTGGGGGAATGGGAGAGTGGGAGAGTGGGAGAGTGGGAGAGTGGGAGAGTGGGAGAGTGGGAGAGTGGGAGAGTGGGAGAGTGGTGATGAGTTTCGATCGCTAATTAATTATTATTAACGAATGAATAAAATATCTGAAAATAACAACGATGAATCTTGCAGCCAAGGCTTGAGCGCTTGCGTCCAAAGCCTGGGAATAGAGCGAATTGAACGGCATATTTTTATCTGTGCCGACCAAACCGTGCCCAAGTGTTGCGATCGAGAAAGCAGTCTGGTGGCTTGGAATTACTTAAAAAAACGCTTGCAAGAATTGGGGTTGGACAAGCCAAAAGCCGATCGGCAAACCTGCATTTTTCGGACTAAAGCTAACTGCCTGCAAGTGTGCGCGTCTGGCCCGATTATGGTAGTCTACCCAGACGGAGTGTGGTATCGCGATGTTACTCCCCTCGTCATGGAGAGAATTATTCAGGAACATCTGATCGGCTCACAGGTGGTTGAAGAATACGCTTTTTTGACTCATCCTTTGCCGGAGCCTGCTGAGGCGAAAGCAGATATTTAACTATAGCGCGGTGAAAAAGCACAGCAGGATAAGTAAGGTGTTAGGTTTAAGACGGTAAAGTAGAGAGCGTGAGCGCGTTGGGCGATCGCACCTGCGGATCGATCGAACAACTGTACTCTCCTACCTGTTTCTGGTAGTCTTGCTTGTCGCTGTGTGTTTTTTTAAGAGGTGTATCGAAGCAGTTCGATCGCCCTCTGGCGAGAGTTTGCCGAAAAGTTTCTCAGTAGCAGACATCCGGCAGTTTGCCAAACTACACTAGAAATAGTTAAATACGTAAGTAGGGAGCCTGCTTAAATTTCTCTATATCAGAAGTATCATTTAAAACCGGGGCATCAACTTGCAATTGAACCGATCGAGATTAAATATTTAACTTGGGCTAGGGAGCGTGAGTCTTCCATCAATCAAGGCCGATCGTGACAGGCGATCGTCCATTACAGGTTTTGGCTCCGTTCCACGTCGCAAGACATTCACAAACGGGCATCGAACACTGGGAGAGGAAGCGGTAATACCCGCCCCGCTTTCCCCTCACCGCCATCCCTTCACCCCACCGCCGTCCTCAACCCCCAACTTTCCCGGGCTGACACTGGACTGACGGAAAAAACAGGAGTGAAAAACAAGGAATTGTGCGGGATACTCTAGCGGGAAGAAACATGAAGGACAATAATTCAGGAGAGCAAAAACGGCTGATGCTGGTTGACGACGACCCGAACTTGATCTTGCTAGTCAAGGATTACTTAGAGTTTCGGGGCTACAACGTCATCACAGCAGAAAACGGCAGACACGCTCTAGAAAAACTCGAACAAGAAGTCCCCGATTTGATCATCTGTGATGTGATGATGCCAGAAATGGACGGGTACACTTTAGTCAAACACATCAGAGAAGACCCGCGCACGAGCTGGATTCCGGTTCTTTTCTTGTCCGCCAAAGGTCAAAGTTCCGATCGAGTAAAAGGCTTGAGCACTGGAGCTGATGTTTATATAGTTAAGCCTTTTGAGCCCGAAGAACTGGTAGCCCAAGTAGAATCTTCTCTAAAAGCAGCATCCCGCTTGATTCGTCACTCAAATCCAGGTATAGAGAGCGGCCCCAAAATTAAGGCGCGCCGCAATGTCGAATTGACTCCTACTGAGTTAAAGGTGGTACAGTTGCTAGCGCAGGGTATGGCAAACCGCCAGATCGCAGACGTGATGAATGTCAGCCAGCGCACTATAGAGAGCCACGTTAGCAATATGCTGGGCAAAACAGGTCTGCACAACCGGACAGAGCTAGCTCGCTGGGCCCTGGAAAGCAAAAAGGCTTGAGTTTAGGCTCTAGCGCTGTGAAATTAGGGGAGAAAAAGATACTGCAATCCGATTCGGTATGCTTGCTGGGCGATAGGGTGGTTGGCGTGGTAGTTTCGATCCCCATTAAGCTTGACCGAAAAACGAGGCGCAAGCCCCGTCCTTTTAAGGCTGGGGTCTAGCCGATTAGCGACTTCAGTCGCCTTGGAGCGAGTGCGCGGCTTCAGCCACA
>NZ_JAEQCE010000034.1:13376-88821 GCF_020738665.1 Microcoleus sp. PH2017_08_TRC_O_A | reverse complement strand
TACCTTGGGATGGCCGACCACTCAATAGCGCAGGAAGTGAACTCTTTCATTGTAGCTAAAGATGGCTTTAGTTAAGTTTGGGTAAGTTTTACGAAGCAGGGGAAGTGCTACGTCGAAGTAGACCGTTTTTTCCCATCCTCAAAGACTTGCTCAGTCTGTCTCAATCGAGTTGGTAATTTGCCGTTGAATGTGCGGTCATGGCAGTGTCAAAGCTGTGAAACAAAGCATGACCGGGATGTCAACGCAGCGGTCAATATTCGAGATGAAGGACTCCGTATTTTAGCGTTAGGAACTAGCGCTACTGCCAAGGTCGGGAAGGTAAGTCCAAAGTCCCGAAGGCGTAAGTCATCCGTTTCTAAGGCACTACCCGTCGAAGTTGGAAGCTCCGCCCTCAACGACCGAAGCGCTCAGGGCGCGTAGGAAGTAGGGCGGGGTAGTTCACTGTTAAGTTTTCGCAGGCTGACAACAAGTTTCTCAACTTGACAGCTATTACTTGCTAGGGACACTAAAACCCCGGTTGCTGCATAGATTTCTCCCCA
Source organism: Microcoleus sp. PH2017_08_TRC_O_A (assembly GCF_020738665.1). Taxonomy (NCBI): domain Bacteria; kingdom Bacillati; phylum Cyanobacteriota; class Cyanophyceae; order Oscillatoriales; family Microcoleaceae; genus Microcoleus; species Microcoleus sp. PH2017_08_TRC_O_A. The sequence continues at coordinate 88,282 of NZ_JAEQCE010000034.1, read as the reverse complement.
GCCAAATGTCTTATTTTGAAGCTAGAAATCCCTTTTTTTGCCCAGGTGTTGCTGAATGCAGCTTGATTTACGAAAATTTTCAGACGGAATTAGCATCAGACGATCTACAATGTAAGGCTAATGAAGTGCAATTTTTCCAAGACTAGCGATCGGCAGAAATTTCAGTACCGTTCGGAATTTTAAGTTTTGTAATCAAAAATTGCACCCATTAAATCAAGCTTTGAAGTTCGATGAGTCCAAGCACCAATCTATGAAACGCTCTTTCGCAGGTAAGACAGATACAGGGCTGGTTCGTTCCGTAAATCAGGATTCGTACCACATAGACCCTGACGGGCGATTTTTCATAGTGGCCGACGGCATGGGAGGACACGCGGGAGGTCAAGAAGCCAGTCGGATTGCGACTGGGGCGATTCAATCTTATTTGCTCGAACATTGGGAAGGGCCTGAAGATTCTCCCCTGTTGTTGTCCAAGGCTTTGTTAATTGCCAATCAAGCAATTTTGACCGATCAGCTCGAACATCCCGAGCGTGCTGATATGGGGACTACGGCTGTGGTTCTGATCTTTAGGGATGAGGGCAGACCTTGGTGCGCTAATATCGGGGACTCTCGCTTGTATCGGCTGCACGGATCTCATTTGGATCAGATTACTGAAGACCAGACTTGGGTGGCTCAGGCTGTCAAAAGAAAGGCCCTGACTCCGGATCAGGCTCGCAGTCATCCTTGGCGTCACGTTTTGTCCCAGTGTTTGGGCCGCGATGATTTGCACGAGATAGATATTCTGCCGGTGGACGTAAAGCCCGGGGATCGCTTGTTGCTGTGCAGCGACGGCTTGACTGAGGAACTTTCCGATCCTTTGATTGCTTCGCCTCTGAAGTCGATTCGCGCTTGCGAGGGCGCTGCAACTGCTTTGATTGAAGCCGCTAAGGATAAAGGGGGACGGGACAATATTACTGTGGTGATCGTGACGATCGACCTCAAATAATATCCTCGCACCCTCGCATACCTAAAAATCTCCCAATCTCCGAATCAAAAAATCTCAAATCTAAAATTTAAAATCGAATGGTTCGCGTTATTGGTTTGATGAGTGGCACGTCGGTGGATGGCATTGATGCTGCTTTAGTGGATGTGGTCGGTTCCCAAGCAGACTTAAAAGTGCAGTTGGTGGCCGGCAAGACTTTCCCTTATCCTGCTACTTTGCGATCGCAAATTCTCTCAGTTTGCAGTGGTTCCGCGTTATCTATGGCTGAGTTCGCTCAATTAGATGATGCGATCGCCCAAGAATTTGCTAATGCAGCCTTGACAATTCAAGCAGAATATGATAATGCAGAATTAATCGGCTCTCACGGTCAAACTGTCTACCACCGACCCCCAGGGAATACGGAAAAGAGCAGTTTTTCTGCTGCACCTAGCCCCGGCTCAGACATGGGTTACAGCTTGCAACTCGGGCGGGGCGCGCTCATCGCGCAATTGACAGGCATTACAACTGTGAGCAATTTTCGATCGGCAGACATTGCAGCAGGAGGTCAAGGAGCACCCTTAGTCCCAATAGTTGATGCCTGCCTGCTTGCTGAACCCAACCGCAACCTCTGCATCCAAAATCTCGGCGGAATTGGCAATTTTACTTATCTTCCTGCCAGGAGAGATAAAGAATTGGCTGACAAGTCTGCGGTTTCTCCTCTGGGCGAGGGTATCTTGGGTTGGGATACCGGGCCGGCAAATTCGCTGTTAGACTTGGCAGTGCAGCACTTCTGTGACGGAACAAAAACTTGTGACGAAGGTGGAGCTTGGGCGGCAAGTGGCACTCCCTGTCAAGCTTTAGTAGAGAATTGGCTACAGCAAGATTTTTTCATCCAAGCACCGCCCAAATCTACAGGGCGAGAGTTATTTGGTGTAGACTATTTTAACCGTTGTTTGGTCGAGGCTCAAGGTTACAACCTCAGTCCTGCTGATGTGCTGGCTACTTTGACGGAACTGACTGTTGCTTCGATCGTTCACAGTTACCAAACTTTTTTGCCGCAGATGCCCGATCGAGTTTTATTGTGCGGGGGCGGCAGCCACAATCTCTACTTAAAACGCCGATTGCAAGCACAATTGCATCCAGTGCAAGTGTTGACTACTTCTGAGGCAGGCTTGAGTGTAGATTTTAAAGAGGCGATCGCTTTCGCGGTTTTAGCCGCCTGGCGGGTTCGGGGTATTCCCGGCAATCTGCCTCAAGTTACTGGTGCTTGCGCGCCGGTTCTGTTAGGAGAAATTAACTCTTGTTGGCACAGTTGGGCATGATAGCATAGAGTCTGAGGGACAACGGCTGTGCGTTGTTGCACCAGCATTGTAGCCAGCAGGAAAAGCATAGGAACAGCACTGTGGCTCACACGTTTTTAATGGAATCTGGCCAATGGACGCTCGAAGGAAGTTGGATTGAGCGCAATGGCGTGCCAATTACGGTAAAAGGCAAAACTTTAGTGAGCTGGAACCGAACAGATTGGTTCAGTATGGTGACGAAGCTCGTGTTTCCAGGAGGCGATCGCGAAGAGATTATTTTGCAGTACCGAGGACACCTCAACAACGATGAGCGGCAGTATACTTTTGTACTCCAACACAGCGAACTCGGCCGAGTCGAGGGCGAAGGTTGGATTGCTCCCCAGTCGATCGTCCAACGTTACTGGGTACTCGGAGATGAACGCCAGCGGCGGACGGGTTTTGATACCCTCCACCGCGTTGATGAAAATCGCTACTACCAATCTAGTGGCATCATGTCTGGTCATTACTTGACGAGTACGATGGAGGCAACTCTGGAACGTCAGTCGGAATAACTCTTTCTAGAGTTACAAGTTGCGTGCTCTAGAACTTGAGTAGAAAATTAAAGGTTTTGCTTGTCGGAGATCGCCTTTTGATGTCCGACTTGCTCAATTCTTGCTCAAAGCCATCCGCTGCAACTTGAGAGGGCTAGCAGCGATTCGGGCGCTATTGATATTGTGTTCCCACAATCGCTTACTCTAAAAGTAGAGAATGCAACTCTGACTTTACAGGATATTAAGAGCTGTAGTGAAGTGTTAAGCTCGCCATATCGAAAATTTGCATTTCTGGAAATTACATATTATCAATTAATGCTACCCGATCTCCGAATTTGTGGCTGTAATTTATTGTATAAAAAATATAGAGATTGTCGAAAAATTTATAATTTTTGAGAGGCGGAGCGATAAATTATTGTGGCTGTGTGGTGCGGACTATTAGGGAGACTTTATCCCAACTTTTAGTAGAATCAAAAGACAATAAAGTGCGAGTTTGTCTAGACCCGAGGATGAGTTCTCGATAGGTCGGTAAAAATTGTTTCTACCAAATGCCTCTAACCCGATCGATTCATCCGTATATCCGTGTCGCGTTTTGAGGATATTCTTGCCTTATACCTTGTACCTTCGAGTGACGCCCCATCACCCCCAACTCCATTCCGCCTGAGGGAAGAGAGTAAGAGACGGAGGTCGCCGACTGCGACTCTCACCTATTCAACCCCTGGATTGGGTTCTAATCCCCAATGGTGTTTGAGAAAATGGCGATACATGGTTTCGCGCAACATCATTTGCTCGTAAAGCTTGACCAAAAACTCCTGAGCTTGCTCGCGGCTCATGTCACTTACCTGTGTTTTGAAGGAACACAGGCTAAATTGCTGCTCCAAAGACAATTCTGCTGGTTGGCTCATGACTTTGACTCCTGTATAAGTAAAAGTGACTTGGCAGTGAAACCTGGATTAACCAGATTTGTAAGTTGTTTCTGTAAGTTGCTTCAGCGATCGGCTTTTGGTTTCAGGATGTCCCGCAAGCCTCTCTCGCTTTAGTATATTACAAAAGGTAACAATAATTTGACAAAATTACCATCTGCCCTAAGAAATAACTTAACCATAGAGATGGCAGGATGTCCGCAAAAGTTCCTTCCGCAGACTTATACCACTCTATCTACTTGTCCAGAGAAAAAAGGCTCAGTATGAACCAAAATAATTGCAGCCATTTATACCAACTCGCGCGGAAATTCTCTCTGGGTGAGGGGGAGAGCGGGTGAGGCAAAGAGGGGGAAAGTGGGAAAATTTCTATTTCTGTTTTCTCCCTTCCCTTCCCTTCTTCCTTGTATCCGTTATCAAATCATTTGCCTAGCTTGCTTGGGAGTTCAACCCTCAACATCCATTCGTTAAATCCCCTACATCTGTTAAATCCCGTATATTGCTCGTTCCCAAACTTGGAAGCGTTCTCACTAATTGGAGGGAGGGACATTCGGCGGTGGAGCAGCCGCTCCGGGGCTGGAATTGGGGGCAATGGGTGCGGGCGAAACGGGAGGAATTCCCAGATTCGCCCCAGAGTTGCTCGGCTGCTGTCCCGTTTCGGGGAAAGGAGATTGAAACTGATGGGGATTGAACTGCTGCTGCCCCGGAGCCGGGAGAGGAGATTGAAACCGATTCGGATTGAGCTGCTGCTGCCCAGGAGCTACGGGAGACGGCAGAGGTTGAGGGTAATTGCCCGAAGGTGCCACAGGAATCCCCGAATTGGGAAGCGACGGATTATTCGGCTGCGTAGAGGGAGCCGAACTAGGAAGAGTTGCTAGAGCTACTCGATCGCCCCCTACCTCTCGCAATTTGTCTAAAACCTCCACAACTTTGGCGTATTTAGCATTTTGAGGAGCGTACAACACCGTCAAGCCGGCAGGATTTGTGCTGTGGAAACTCTTTAAAACTCGATCGAGCTGCTGGTAATTAACAGGCAATTGGTCGATATAAGTTTGCCCGAAATCGTCAATGCTGACAATCAGCATCTCTCGCATCTGCGTTTGTCCAGTCTTCGCCTTCGGCAAATCGACATTAATCGCTTGCTGGCGAGTCAGTTGCAAAGCCGCCACCAAAAAAAACGTCAGAATGCAAAAGATCACGTCAATTAAAGGCACCAGTTCAATCCGAGCCTCTTCAGCAGGAGTATCTAAGTGAATCTTCATCAGTTGTTCTTTGTTCTAATTATTAGAAGGTGAATCTTCAGCCGGATCGGAACCTTTCAATTTCGGCTCCCTGAGACGTTCTCCCGATGATTCTTGAGAATTGAGAGAACGCCTGTTCAAACCATCGGAACCAAAGGAAGAATTGTTGTGATCTGTACCGGGCGATCGACCTTTAGCATTAGCAGTCGGCCAATATTGTCTGTAGAGCAATTCCATTTCATTTCCAGCTTTGCGAAATATTTTGGCTTGGTTGAACAAAAAAGCTTGAAATATCCGATAAAACGCCAAGGTAAAAATTGCTACTACCATCCCACTCGCAGTCGTGATCAGCGCCTCGCTAATCCCCAAAGTCACGCCAGTGGTTGCCGCCGTACCGATGTCGCCCAGACGGATGGAACTGAGGGAGTTAATCAAGCCCAAAACTGTTCCCAGCAAGCCCAGCAAAGGGGCGAGAGCGATCGTCGCTTCTAAGATTTTGTCCCCGCGGCGCATCGAAGCCAACTCTTCATCGGCGGCTGCTTCGAGGGCGAGTCGAAATAAATCTGGTTCGGGATTGTACAGGCGCAGGGGTGCAGAAAGAAATCGCCCGATCGGCTGTCGGTTGGCTTGTCTGGCAATCTCGTTAGCCGCCCCCCAATCGCTCCGCGCCGCGTCGAGAATCCGGTTAACTATCTGCTTCTCTTTGCTCAAGAGGCTTGCCCAGAACCACAAGCGCTCGATAATTGTACTTACAGATAGAATCGATAACACCAACAGGGGCCACATGGCGGGGCCGCCTTTTTGAAACAGTTCTTGAATATTCACAATATTTTTGCTCCTGCATTACCCGCTAACTTTTGCTTCTGTTCTACTTTTTTTTACAAATCTAAGGCCATTTAATTTTAGCGATTAATGTACTCAGGACTTACGCACTCGCCACTAAAGAAACCGGGTCTTGCAGTCCAAGGCCTCGGGTGGCAAAGAAGTATCTTACTCGATCGAATCCCGTTGCTGAGTAAGTCTTGGTAATATTGTCAGACTCCTCGCGGGCGATCGGCGGCGACTACTTCCTCAGAATTCCTCTAAATCTTCTTGACACATATCTTGCAGCGACTGGTGTTGCAGGCGGCGGGAAGAGCGACGATATTTTTTAGTTTGCAGTTTCGGTTCATACTGCTGTGTACCGTCGGACTTGGTTTGCTGCTTCAAACTGGATTCGGCGCTGCTGGAGTTTTGCAGAGCTTGCTGGCGGACGATCGCCTCTTCCATAAAATTCAAGTAATACTGGTAACGCTCCCAATCTCCCCGCACCACACAGTTAGGCTCATCGCGGTGCGAACAGTCGCTAAACTGGCAGCTACCCAAAGCCAGCCTCTGACGAGCTTCTGGGAAATATTCAGCTAACTCCGACGGATCGGATTCGAGAGCCGGCTGATTAAAGCCCGGAGTATCAGCCAGCAATCCGCCGTCGGGGAGTTCAAATAGTTCGACGTGGCGAGTTGTGTGGCGCCCGCGGCCGAGTTTGCCTGAAACAGCGCTCACTCGCAGGTTCTGCGCCGGAATCAGTTGGTTGATCAAGCTGGACTTGCCGACGCCAGAAGGCCCACAAATTATCGTTATTTTGTCTTGGGTGTGGCTGTGGAGAAAGTTCGGCAAGGGATTTTGTACGGAATTTAACGGAGCTAACGGATGAGCCGAATTTGCTAGTAGGGGGTTCTCCTCAGAAGGCAACAGAGAACCATCTATTTTGTCCGATAAATTCTGGGAAGTTACTTTTTCGACATAAACTTTATTTTGAAAATTTGTGGCAACTTCCTGCACTCCTAAACCGCTGCGAACGCTAATAAACATTGGTTCGTAGCCCCAACGTGAAAGCCGATCGCGCCACTGTTCCAACTCCTCGGCCCTCACCAAATCGCATTTGTTCAGGCACAAACTCACCTCTAAACCTGTAGATTCTGCCTTGACTAAAAACCGAGTTAATGAGGCGGGGTCTAAATCGGGTTCGGCGAGGGCAAAAACGAGGAGAATGCGATCGGCATTAGCGACAGGCGGGCGGTTGAGTTCTGTGCGGCGGGGGAAGACTTCTGAAATTGCACCCCGGCGGTCAGTCCAGTCCGGTTCGTCTACCACCACGCGATCGCCCACCATCACCTGTTGACCAATTTTTTTGAGTCGAGTGCGGCGAGTGCACAGGAGAGTGGGAGCATCCGCCAGGGCTATATTCTCGTGAATCCCGGCTGCTGGATCTAGCCTGACTCGGTAGAAGTTAGCCTGAACAGCCACGACTGTACCGACGAGAGAGGACAAATTCAGGCTCATCCGGCTTCCTGGAGTTCTGGGCGCTGCACTTTCATGGCAAAAAAGCCAGACTCCGACTCATCCGCCATAAATTGCGTTTCGAGAATTTGATAGCCTTCCATTTTCAGACTATCAGGCACTTGTTCGATCGGCTCCCCAGCATCCAGCCACACTTCCAAAACAGCACCAGGTGGCATTTGTTCCAAGCGCAATTTAGTGCGGACAAAATTCAGAGGACACGGAGTCCCCCGCAGATCGATTTTGGCATCTGGGGATTTGGGATTTTCAATTGTGGATGTTGAATTCATAATGCGTTTTAGATTCTCAAATTTCCCATCTCAATTCTTGAAAGCCTTATTTTATCGTGAACAAATTGACGAATAATTATTCTACCGCCGATTTTTGACACCAATTGGTGTCATTTTTTTGAGGACTATTCCCACAAATTGCCCAACAATCACAAATTGCCCAACAATTATTCTACGACCGATTTTTGACACCAATTGGTGTCATTTTTTTGAGGACTATTCCCACAAATTGCCCAACAATTATTCTACCTGTACAAAATGAGCGCAATTGCGCTGACTTTTTTGACAGAGAATTAAACAAATTGCCGAACAATTATTCTACCTGGGCAAAATGAGACCAATTGGTCTCATTTTTTTGATAGAGAATTTAAAAAATTGCCACGGAATCATCAAACAGGAAAATTTGACACCCATGGGTGTCAAAAAATTGCTTATTTCTGAAACAAATTGCCCAGAAATCCTTCCAAGCCGCCTTTACCAGTACGATCGCCCTTCAGCTTAGCAAGCTGCATCAGCAACTCCCGTTCCTCAGCCGTCACCTTAGTCGGAATATCAATAGACACCGCAATCAAATGGTCGCCGCGACTGACTGGATTGCCCAACTTAGGCACTCCTTTTTTCTCCAGAGTCAGAACAGTATTCGCCTGAGTTCCCGTAGGAATCAACAATTCCGTCGGCCCATCTACAGTTTCCACTTCCAATCGGCAGCCCAAAATTGCTTGCAAATAACTAATCTTCACTTCCGAATTAACGTTAATGCCGTCCCGCTTAAATAACGGGTCTTCATTCACAGCCAAAAACACGTAAAGATCCCCCGGCGGCCCGCCCAACTTGCCAGCATCCCCTTCATTGGAAACGCGCAAACGAGTACCGTTATCTACCCCGGCTGGAATAGTGATTTTCAGCTTTTTCATCACTTCTTTCTGACCGCGGCCGCCACAAGTTTCGCACTTGTCCTCAATTACTTGCCCGGTGCCGTTGCAGGTGGGGCAAACAGAAACTTGAGTAAAGCTGCCGAAAGGCGTGCGGGTAGCGCGTCGGACTTGACCGCTGCCGGTACAAGTCGAACAGGTTTGAGGTCTGGTTCCCGGCTTGGCGCCAGTTCCGGTACAAGTTTCGCAGGTTTCTAGGTGCTTGATGCGGAGTTCTTTTTCCCCACCAAACACAGCTTCGCGAAACTCTAGCCGCAAGTCGAGGCGCAAATCATCTCCGCGCACGGGGCCACTGCGTCTGCGACCTTGCTGTTGGGCGCCCGCCCCTCCTTGAAAACCCTGAAAGAAGCTTTCAAAGATGTCAGCAAAGCTGTCGCCGAAGTCTTGGAACCCAGGCGCGCCTGCACCACTGACACCTTGTTCGCCAAAGCGATCGAAACGGGCGCGGGTTTCCGGTTCCGATAGTACCTCGTAGGCACGGTTAATTTCTTTAAACCGCTCCTCAGCTCCAGATTCTTTGTTGACATCTGGATGGTACTTGCGAGCTAGGCGGCGGTAAGCACGCTTAATTTCCTCTTTGTCTGCACTGCGAGAAACGCCTAATATTTCATAGTAATCACCGGCCATAAAGCTGCTTGCCTGGAGGTAAATAACAAAAAGTGTACGAAAAATAAACGGGCGACCTTTCCTGAAATTACCAATTAAAAATTAAAAATTCTCATTGTTAATTGTTAATTGTTAATTTTTAATTTTTAGCTTTTCAGTTCTAAAGGAAAGGATTCATCTCATCAACTTCAGGTTCGGGAACCTTCGGTTTGGGTTCCGGTTGTGGTTCCGGCTGTCGCTTGGACTGTCGTTCCGGTTTGGGTTCCGGTTTGGGTTCCGGCTGTCGCTTGGACTGTCGTTCCGGTTTGGGTTCCGGTTTGGGTTCCGGTTGTGGCGGAGCTTGTGGCGGAGCTTGGGGCGCCACCAGCAGCTCTTCTGTCAGGAAAAGGCTGTCGTCGGTAGCTGCAACCTCTTCTAGTTCTGACATCATCTCGCTTTCAACCTCTGGCGAGGAGTGGGCTACCCCGCTGCGGGCTTGCTCGTAGACTGCTGTCCCGAGGGAGTATAGCAGTTGCTTGAAAGCTTCGATTTGCTCGGTGAGTTCCTCAACATTGATGTCGGGGTTAGCCATCGCGGCCTTCAAAGCTGTTGCTGCTGATTCGGCTGCGACTTTGAGGTCGTCGCTGAGCAATTGCGCGTTGGTTTTCAAAGTGACACCACAATTATAGACCAGGGTGTCGGCTTGATTTTTGAGTTCGACTACTTGAGCGCGCTTGATGTCCTCGTCGGCGTAAAGTTCGGCTTCTTGCCGCATCCGCTCGACTTCGGTTTCGCTCAAGCCTCCTGTATTGGAAATTTGGATGCTTTGTTCTTTGCCGGTTCCCTTGTCTTCAGCGGCAACTTTGAGAATGCCGTTGGCATCGATTTCAAAGGTAACTTCGATTTGAGGTACGCCGCGGGGGGCTGCGGGAATGCCTTTGAGCAGGAATTTGCCGAGACTTTTGTTGTCTTTTACCAATGCGCGCTCGCCTTGGAGGACGTGAATTTCTACGGAGGTTTGTCCGTCAGCAGCCGTGCTGTACATTTGCGATCGACTGGTGGGGATGGTTGTATTGCGATCGATTACTTTGGTAAACACACCGCCCAAAGTTTCGAGTCCCAGGGAAAGCGGCGTCACGTCTAGCAACAGCAAATCTTTGACTTCACCGCCCAACACCCCGGCTTGAATTGCCGCACCTACGGCTACAGCTTCGTCGGGATTCACCGATTTATCGGGAGACGCGCCCCCAAAATACTTACTAATTGCCTCTTGAACTGCCGGAATTCGGGTTGAGCCTCCGACTAAAATAATCCTGTCTATATCTTTCGGGGTAAGACTTGCGTCTTTGAGGGCTTGAGTCACCGGATCGATCGTCGCCTGCACCAAATGACCCACCAGTTTTTCAAACTGAGCCTTCGAGAGATCCATTTCCAAATGCTTCGGCCCTTTAGCATCAGAGGAGATGAACGGCAAATTAATGGATGTGGATTGCGAGAGAGAGAGTTCAATTTTCGCCTTTTCCGCAGCTTCTCGGAGGCGCTGCAATGCCATTTTGTCTGTTGAGAGGTCGCTACCTTCTTGAGTTCGGAAAACTTCTACCAGCCACTGAACTATGCAGTTATCAAAGTCATCTCCTCCGAGATGGTTGTTACCTGCGGTGGCGTTGACTTCAAAAATTCCGTCTCCCAATTGCAGGATCGAAACGTCGAAAGTACCGCCGCCGAGGTCAAAGACCAAGATTTTCTGTTCGATATTTTGCTTGTCGAGCCCGTAGGAAAGGGCGGCCGCCGTCGGTTCGTTGACGATCCGCAGGACTTCTAAACCCGCGATCGTACCGGCGTCTTTAGTCGCTTGGCGCTGGGCGTCTGTAAAGTATGCCGGCACAGTAATCACGGCTTGGGTAACAGTTTGTCCCAAATAAGCTTCAGCATCTTGCTTGAGCTTTTGGAGTACCATTGCCGAGATTTCTTGGGGGGTGTGAACTTTGTTCCGAATTTGGACGTTAACGGTGTCGTCTTTGCCTTTGATGCAGGTATAGGGAGTGCGGGATCGTTCTTCTTCCGTGTCGTCCCACCTGCGCCCGATAAATCGTTTGATGCTGTAAACAGTATTTACAGCATTAGTTACAGCTTGCCGCTTGGCTAGTTGACCGACTAAGCGATCGCCCGCCTTGCCAAATCCTACGATGCTCGGAGTTGTGCGGCCGCCCTCGGAATTGGCGATCACGACGGGTTTACCGCCCTCCAATACAGCTACGCAACTGTTGGTCGTGCCTAAGTCAATTCCAATAATTTTTCCCATAGCGCCTCATAAAACTTTGTGGGATGTTTGGAAACTTCCAACTACAAGTTGGGGTATAAAAAACGACTAAGCTTGTTTTAACAAGCATCACTGACTGGATTTGTAGGAAACAAACTTGATATTTTAATGCAAGATCGCAGACTCATTAAAACATTGTTCAGAATTTGTTGAGAAAGCGCTGACCTGCTTTTAGTCCTGAATTAAGAAGTTGGTGAGTTTGCCACCTTCGTGCCCCCGAATTCTCTTCGGGGGTCCGTGCAGGGCGAGGAATGCAGTAGCTTTTGTCCGATTAACTTTCCGAACTATCGGGATTTTCATCTGAGGCTACCACAGATATCCCAGGCGCTGCAACTTTCACTTTGGCGTGGCGCAAGACACGATCGCCCAGAATGTAGCCGCGTTCTAGTTCTTGGATGATTGTTCCTTCCTCGTGTTCGTCTGTGGGCTCGCTGAGGAGAGCTTCGTGGAGGTTGGGGTCAAACTGTTCGCCTTCAGGGCGCATCGGAGAAACCCCAATTTGCTTGAGACCATCTACCATTTGCTTGTAAACGCTTTGGTAGCTTTTGTGAATGTTCATTTCGCCGTCATTTTGCGGCTTAATGTGCGATCGAGCGCGCTCGAAATTGTCGATTACCGGCAACAGGGGCTTGATCGTGAGACACCTTGCCTGTAAATCTAACTCTTCTTTTTCCTTTTGGGTGCGCCTGCGGAAGTTTTCAAAATCTGCTGCTAGGCGGAGATTTTGATTTTTTAGGTCTTCTAGTTGAGCTGATGTGGCTTGCAACTGAGTTTTTAAAGCCTCTTTTTCATCTCTTATCGAAGCGAGTTCCCTCTTCCATGATTCAGCCGCGTCTGCTGTCGGGCTGTTGGTGGAATTGCCGGTGACAGGATCTCCGGATGCGTTTGCTCCCTTGCGATCGCCCTCGGCGCTTTGATAAGCTTGAGCAAGTTCGAGTTCCCAATCGGCTGCTTCGTTAGAGTTTGCTGGTGCCGGCGGAGTTTCGCTTGCCATTGGTGAACCCTCTGGGGTTTCCCCAGTTGAGTTAGGATCTAGATCTTGCTGTTTTTCCTCGTCAATCATAAAAGCTGCGCGACAGAACCCTATCAATTCTAGCAGATACACTTAACACGGTAAATGTACAGAACTATAATTTACTGTGTATGGCACTATCTGATTCATAGGAAAGCTCCGGTCTCTGTGCAGGAATCTCTCAAAGCTTGCAATATTTTATGGAAATGACATCTCGATCTCTAGTTCTAGTAAGACCGTCATTGGAGCTAACACAAGGTTTCTTGTATCGCAATTTGGGAATAACACCCTCGCATTGATAGCAAGTTTAGAAGGATATTAAGCAGTTAGATTTCCTGAAAATAATTGAGCTGTTGATGGCTGATACTTCAATATTTGCGGCAAAATACAGTTAATTAAAGTTAATTTATATGGCTGTTTTATTCGCAGATAGAGGCTTGTATTTTACAATTGAGTGCGTTTAAAAACAGGGAGGTGTCCTCGATTATTGGGGAGTAAAATGAGAAACATTAGCTGGTATTGGGTACCGGCCACTCGGTAGATACGATTGATCTCTAATTTGCCAATAGGCAAAATTGATGAACTGTCAACCTTTCCTCACAAAGGTTAGGACACCAGAGAGAATTAGATGAATATTGGCAGGGAAAAAACTAGATCTGCTCAAAATCTGGGCGATCGAACTCCGGTCGGGCGATCGCCCGCAACCCGATCGCAGATAATTAATCAAAATATATCTCACTAGACCGATCGATGGCTTTCGTCAAAGCTATCATCATCAAAGCTCGCACAGCCGATCTTTAAGGTAGTACAGAGAACCGCGCTACCACGGGCGCTGTAATTTGACCAAACAATTTGCGAATATACAATGATCGTGGAAAGGCGACAGACCTCAGGATCAATCCCCAAGTGATGTGCCATGAGGCTATAACGAGAGTATCTCGCAGGTCGATCGGGTCAGTAAGCAACTTAGCACTCAACAAACAAAATTTGATTGCAAGCATCGACCAATCCCTCCAACGTCTCATCAATTTGTGGACGAAAATGAGAGGAGACTACGAGCTTACACTTGACATATAGGGATAGAGCACAAATATGATAGCTCATCCACAAGCAAAAGATACGGGGGTTTTAACCCCGCGTTGGTTTTCCTCTCAGCACTTTCTGTGACTGAGTTTCCCACAAGAATGAGTGTTTTTTATGACTAACACATCCCAGGGGTCTCCTCGCACATCGATAGTTGCTATCAGCGTTTTGCCTCCGGCTCTCAACAAGATGATTCAGTCGGGTTACGTCAACGGCGACCAAGTGAAACAAGCTCAACTTGAAAGCCGGAAGTCGGGTAAGCGGTTGACGGAGGTATTAGAAGCACTTACCGGGCAGCCGTTACCTCCTGAATTGCTGCGGCTTTACAAGAAGCAGCAGATGTTTGAACGGAAGATTGTCTACGGGGTTGAAGCGTATGACCCGGAGATGAGCGAAATGTCGAACGAGCAACTCGGAATTATGCTCGATGGGTTGAAAATTTCGATCGACATTTGTCACCAAGGTCGCTTTTTACCAGTAGCGAAGACTGAAACCGAGCCTCAGGCTGTTTTAGTGGCAATGGTAGATCCCGACAACCTCAACGCCATAGAAGATTTGCGGCGGATTTTACAGCCTCACGGCTTGGCTTTGCAGCGACGGGTGATTACGCCAGACGACTACCAGGACATCACTTCGGCATATCAAGACGACCAAGTTAAGGTAGCCGCCAAAATAGCAGAAGCCGATAAGCAGAGAAAGCTGGAGTTAGGGGAGGGAGATTTTGGCGAACTCTCATTAGAAGAGGAGAGTGCTGACCAAGAAGACCTAGCTAACACCATAGACGATGCTGAGGCTGCTCCGGTAATTAAGGCTGTCAATATCATTTTGGCTAAAGCTTTGTCGGAAAAGGTGTCGGACATCCACGTAGAACCTCAAGAAGAGTTTATGCGGATACGGATGCGGAAAGATGGGGTGCTGCAAGAGTATTTCCGGTTTCCGAAACAGGTAGTGCAATCGATTACGGCTCGTTTCAAGATTATTGCCAACTTGGACATTGCCGAACGCCGACAAGCTCAAGATGGTCGTATCCGCCGGGTGTTTGAGGGACGCACGGTAGATTTCCGGGTAAATAGCTTGCCTTCCCGGTACGGCGAAAAAATCGTGCTGCGGATTTTGGACAGTTCCAGCACTCAGTTGGGTTTGGGTTTGTTGATCTCGGATCAAGAAACTCTGGCTTTGGTGCGAGAGACTGCTAGCCGTCCGTTCGGACTGATTTTGGTGACGGGGCCTACGGGTTCGGGTAAGTCAACTTCTCTGTACTCGATTCTGGCGGAACGCAACGATCCGGGGGTTAATATCAGTACGGCGGAAGACCCGATCGAATATGCTTTGCCAGGAATTACCCAATGTCAAGTAATTCGGGAAAAAGACTTGACTTTTTCCAACCTGCTGCGGGCGTTTTTGCGGCAAGATCCTGACGTGATTTTGGTGGGGGAAACGCGGGACAGGGAAACGGCAAAAACTGCTCTCGAAGCTGCTTTGACGGGACACTTAGTGCTGACTACGCTGCACACTAATGACGCGGCTGGGGCGATCGCGCGTTTGGACGAAATGGGCGTAGAACCGTTCATGGTTTCAGCCGCTCTGTTGGGCGTGTTGGCTCAGCGTCTGATGCGGCGCGTTTGCGACAAATGCTGCATTCCTTACCAGCCTACTGCGGCCGAACTCGGTCGCTACGGTCTGTCGGCTTCTCAAGAAATCGATCTGACTATTAACAAAGCCAACACCATACCAGTGGAGGAAAGGAAAGGACTCGCAGAACGCGATCAACTTTGTCGGAAGTGCAGCGGCCTAGGCTACAAAGGACGGGTAGGCGTTTACGAGTTCCTGAAAAATACTGAGCGGCTGCAAACTCTGATCACTCAAGGGGCTCCCACAGAGCAACTTAAGGAAGCAGCGGTAGAAGAAGGGATGAAAACGTTGTTGGCTTACAGCTTGCAGTTGGTGCGGGAAGGGGCGACTACCTTTGAGGAAGTCGAGCGGGTGACCTTTACTGACTCCGGGTTGGAGGCGGAACTGAAAGCCAAACGCAAGCAGGGACTTACCTGCAAAACTTGTCGGGCGGAATTGAAGCCGGAGATGCTGGATTGTCCGTACTGCTTGACGCCGCGCTTTTTGGATTGATTCATCCGTCATCCGTCATTCGTCATTAGTCATTAGTCATCCGTCATCCGTCATTAGTCATTAGTGATTAGTCAGTAGAAAAACAACTGTCAACTGTCAACTGTCAACTGTCAACTGTATCTGAGCTAAATTGGTCAATAACTATCAACTAGATTGAGAAGAGGTATCTATGGGTCTGATGATTGAAGACGTATTGGAGTCCCTGGTAGAGCAAGGGGGTTCGGACATACACATCCAAGCAGGCGCGCCTATCTTCTTCCGCGTCAGCGGGAAACTAACTCCTCAGTCGCAATACGGCGACATTCTGTCTGCTGAGGAAGTGCAGATTCTGATCTTCCAAATGCTCAACAATATGCAGCGCAAGCAGTTGGAAATGGAGTGGGAACTCGACTGCGCTTACGGGGTGAAGGGATTGGCTCGGTTCCGGGTGAATGTGTACCGGGAGCGGGGTGCTTGGGCTGCTTGTATGCGGGCTCTGGCTTCTAAGATTCCTAACGCAGATGCTTTGGGCGTGCCGCAGATTTTGCGGGATCTGACGGAAAGACCCAGGGGTATGCTGTTGGTGACGGGACAAACGGGTTCCGGGAAAACTACTACGATGGCGGCTTTGTTGGATCTGGTCAACCGGACGCGGGCTGAACACATTCTGACGGTTGAAGACCCGATCGAATATGTGTTTCCGAATGTCAAGAGTTTGTTTCACCAGCGTCAAAAGGGGGAAGATACTAAGAGCTTTGCTAATGCGCTGAAAGCAGCCCTGCGGGAAGATCCTGATGTGATTCTGGTGGGAGAAATGCGGGACTTGGAAACGATCGGTCTGGCAATTTCGGCGGCAGAAACGGGTCACATGGTGATGGGAACGCTGCACACTAATTCGGCTGCTGCTACGATCGATCGGATTTTGGACGTATTCCCGCCCATTCAACAACCCCAGGTTCGCGCCCAAGTGTCTAACTCTTTAGTCGGAATTTGCAGCCAAAATTTGGTTGTGAAAGTTGGGGGCGGCCGCTGCTGCGCTATGGAAATCATGGTGAATACTCCAGCTATGGCTAACTTGATCCGGGAGGGCAAAACTCCTATGATTTACTCCCAAATCCAAATGGGGGCAAAATTGGGCATGAGGACGATGGAAATGGCCCTCGCTGAACTTTACAAGGGCGGTAAAATCACTTGGGAATCGGCAATGGCCAAGGCTTCTAAGGCTGACGAACTCGAACGCTTGATCGGCCCGGCACCTGTTGGTACAGGCAAGGTAGGGGCTCATTAATTGAGTCAGTCAGTCCATTTTAGATTTTAGATTTTAGATTTTAGATTTAATTGCAGCGCAGTGAATCTGGGAGCTTGAATTACGATCTAAAATTGGGGGATCGACTCTCATGAGTGTTGGGGACTTGTACCTGTTTTGGGGCGAAGCAATCAGTTATTGGTCAGCAGTCCGCAGAAATGACCAATCACTAATGACTAATGACTGATTGCCAATGACTAATGACTTTTAATAATTTTCCAGAGGCAATCTATGGCTACAAATGTTATTAATCCAAAACCAAAAACAGGCTTCGATCTCAGTAGGATTCAGGAGCAATTTGAGTATAGCCTTAGCAGTCTTACTGTTAAGGATATGGCGATTTTTGCTCGTCAGTTTGCGGCTATGTTTAATGCCGGGGTGGCGATCGTGAGATGCCTTTCCGTGCTGCACGAACAGTGCTCTAATGCTAAGTTGAAACGAGCACTCAGGAGCATGAATGCTGACGTGCAAGAGGGGATAAACTTGGCAGAGGCGATGGCTAAGTTTCCTGATGTTTTTGACCAACTGTTTATCAGTATGGTGGCGGCGGGAGAGGTCGGCGGTGTGCTAGATGAAACCCTCGACCGTCTGGCGGTGATGATGGAAAAAAATCACAAGACGGAGGCTGAAATTAAATCTGCGATGTCTTATCCGAAGACTGTGTTTTTCATCGCGATTGTGATTTTTTTCGCAATGACGATTTTTTTGCTACCAACTTTCGCAAAAATCTTTAAGGATATTGGTGCAGACTTGCCTGCTTTTACGGTGTTTATGTTGGGGATTAGCGCATTTTGTACGGCTTGGCCTCCGATCCAACAACTGACAGTTATTGGGGTAATTATAGCGCTAAAATTTGCCTTCGATATGTACTACAAAACTCCAGTAGGTCACCTCCAAATCGATAGAATTGCGATGAAGTTGCCAATTTTTGGAGATTTGATTGAAAAATCGGCGGTGGCGAGGTTTTGCGTCATCTTTGGCTCGCTGACGCGATCGGGTGTGCCGATTCTTAGCTCTTTGGAAATTGTGCGAGATGTGGCGGGAAATCAGGCGATCTCAAATGCGATCGAATATGCAAGGCAGGAAATTCAAAGCGGTGGCATGATCAGTATTGCTTTGCAAGAACAAGCTGTTTTTCCCTCCTTGGCAATTCAAATGATGGCAATTGGCGAGGAGACTGGGGAACTTGACAAGATGCTGATGAAAGTTGGCGCTTTTTACGAAACCGAAGTCGAAGAAGCAGTCAAGGGACTTACCAGTATGCTAGAACCTCTGATGATTGTTGTGGTCGGTGGTATCGTAGGTTCGATTTTGCTGTCGATGTATCTGCCGATGTTCTCAGTGTTTCAGAAGCTGTAGACAATTGACAGTTGACAGTTGACAGTTGACAGTTGTTAGTTGTCAGTTGACAGTTGTCAGTTGTCCGTTGACAGTTGACTCTTGTCAGTTGGCAGTTGACAGTTGTTATTTGTTATTTAAGAGTTGTCATTAGCTTTGTTTGAGTTGTTAATAATGTTCAGTCAGTGATATGGCCTTGGCTAATCTTTGAATAACCAATGACCAATTGTTGCCAAGTAATGAATAACCAATTGCCAATTACCAATTACAAATTGCCAATTACAAATTGCCAATAACCAACGACAATTGACCAATGACTAATGACCAATGACTAATGACCAATGACTAATGACCAATGACCAACGACTAATGACTAATGACTAATTAATTGATTTAAAATGTCTGTAAAACAATCACATTACGAGGCTTTACTAGCACAGTACAGCGAATTTTCGGAAGCGATCGCCCTGCTGAAAAAATATCGGCTGTACATGGAGATGATTCCGAGTATCCGCCGCGCTAACGAAAGCTTAATTACCATTCCTTTGCCAATTGTGCGCTTGCGGGAGGGGGTTTCCTATGCGGGTAGGGGGGGGACTAGCATCTCTCCGGGACAGGCGGCTTGTTTGCCCTGCGATTTGGCGATTTTGATGTGCGATCCAGAGTGGAAAGTTAAAATTGGGGTGGAAATTTTGGTTTTTATTCACCGCCCTGGTGAAGATTTTTCGGATTTGTTGGGCCGCTGGCGGCAGTGTCAGGTTTGGTTGGATAAAACTTACGAGTGGGTGATGCCTTACCGCTACAGACATATTTTTAGCGATGAGGCTGAGGCTGTTCATCCGCTATTTGTTTTGTTTGAGGAAACTAGCGATCGCATTCAGCGCGGTTTGATGGCGGCGGGGTTGCCGTTTGTTGTTGAAAGTTTTGACTCGGGGATTGAGGAATTGGAGGATGAAGAGTTTCTCGGTAGCCCAGAATTGGGGAGTATGGGTGAAGAGAGTTATGAGTTGTAGGCGGTGGTGCGATCGAGAATGAGGTCTGTCTTGTAATGGTAATGGTAATTGGTAATGGGTAATCAGTAGACGAGCAATTGCATAAATATTTGATTGATAAATCAACCGCAGATGCAAGGCAGATCAACACAGATTAACGCAGATACATTTCTTGATTGGAAAGCTTAGGAGTGCAAGAGGTATAGTGTGTTCTATTTTGTTTGGTAAATTAAATTTAATTTAAAGATATAATTAACCGCAGAGAACGCAGAGGGCGCAGAGGAGAGAGAAAGAGGAAATTATAATTTTATTTAGATGAGTAGTATTTTTTATTAAACAGGAGCTATTGAGATGAGGTTGTTAAAATCCTGGCGTTTAGTTTTATTAGCTCTAGTTTTTGGGATGGCTGTAATTGTCTCAAATTGCGGCACTCCTGCAAATATTAGCAATAATTCTCCAACTGCGACAACTCCTGCGGCTGTTCCACCAGGGGCTTTAGTCTACGGTGCTGGCGGGCCGCCGGTGAATCTGGAACCGGGAAATGTTACTGATGGTAATTCGGTGATTGCGATCGACCAAATCTACAATCGCTTGACTGATTCTAAACCGGGTACTGTGGAACTCGCACCCAGTCTCGCTACTGAATGGTCGAGCTCTACAGATGGCAAAACTTGGACTTTTAAGTTGCGATCCGGGGTGAAGTTTCACGACGGGACGGATTTTGACGCGGATGCTGTTAAGTTTAATGTCGATCGCTGGTGGGATGCCAAAAATCCTCACGGGTATCGAGATTCGGGCAAAACTTATCAGATTTGGAAGGACTTTTTTGCTGGGTTTAAGGGCGATAAAGCTTCCCTGGTCAAGGATGTGACCGTTGTTGATAAGTCTACGATTAGGTTTGTGTTAAATCGACCTTTTGCTGCCTTTCCTGCGGCGATTGGGTCGGGTTATTTTGGGATTGCGAGTCCGGCGGCGGTGAAGAAAGCGGGTGCTAAATACGGCACTCCGGGGTCGCTGGCGGTGGGTACGGGGCCTTTTGTGTTTAAGGAATGGATCTCGGGCGATCGCATTATCTTAGAGAAAAATCCGAATTATTGGAAAGCTGGAACGCCGAAAGTCAATCAGTTGGTAATTCGTTTTGTGGACGATCCGGCGGCGAGACTCGCTCAATTGAGGGCCGGTCAACTTGATTTTACTGTTGATTTAACGCCGGATCAATTGAAAGAAGTGCAAGCGGATGCTAATTTGGAAACTGTTTTGCGGCCTTCTTTTAATGTGGGTTATTTAGCCTTAAATCCGGGTTACGCGCCTTTGGCGAAATCAGAGGTAAGACGGGCGATCGCCCAAACAATCAACAAGCAAGCCATCGTCAAGGCTTTCTGGGGAGAACTTGGCAAATATGATTCACAATTTATCCCGCCTTCGCTGAATTGGGCGGAGTCTGACAAAGTTAAAGATTACGAATTTAACCCGCAGCAAGCTAAAGCAATGCTGGCGAAGGCGGGTTATCCAAACGGTTTTGATTTGGATTTGTGGTATATGCCCGTCAGCCGTCCCTATTTTCCCACGCCGAAGCCGATCGCTGAGGCTTTTGCGGCGGATTTAAGCGCGATCGGGATTCGGGTAAAGTTGCTGACAAAGGATTGGTCTGCTTATTTGGCCGATCGGCTAAAACCTCCGGGCTTTCAAGCTTTTATGATGGGTTGGACTGGGGATTATGGCGATCCTGACAATTTTTATTATCCTCACTTCGGGCCTGGTTCGACGGCGGATTTGGGAAATTGGAAAAATCCGAAGGTTTTGGAACTTTTGGATCGGGGGAGGGCGAGTGGGGATAAAGCAGCTAGAGGGAAAATTTATGCGGAAGTTAGCGAGATTTTGCATGGGGAGGCGGTGCGTTTGCCGATCGTACATTCGCAGCCACTTTTAGGGAAACGCAAGAATATTAAAGGTTGGATTCCAAGTCCTTTGGGTTCGGAGTCTTTTGAGGATGTGAGTAAATTATAGTAAAAATTTGGTTTGTAGTGAGGACTTCAGTCCTTCTAAAATTCAGAGGACTGAAGTCCTCACTACGAACATTTTTGCGGACTGAAGTCCGCACTACAAACTTATAATGAGATCGCATTTAAAATAAACTGATGTTTCAATAAGTAAGGTTCGTAGTGCGGACTTCAGTCCGCTTTCTGGCTGCGGACTGAAGTCCGCACTACGAACTTATAATGAGATCGCATTTAAAATAAACTGATGTTTCAATATATTGTTAAACGTTTGCTGGGAATATTGCCCGTTCTTTTTGGAATTACACTGCTAGTATTTGCGTTTTTGCACCTGATACCGGGAGATCCGGCGACGGTGCTTTTGGGAGAACGCGGAACTCCCGAACAGGTTGAAATATTGAGGGCTAGATTGGGTTTGAATCAGCCTTTACCTTGGCAATATTTGGCTTTTTTAAGTAGTTTGATTCGATTCGATTTAGGACATAGTATTATTAGCGGTATTCCGATTGTTGATGAAATCAGAAGTCGCTGGCCTGCTACTTTGGAACTGTCGGTGGCGGCGATGTTGGTGGCACTTATAATCGGAATTCCGGCGGGAATTTTGGCTGCTGTTCGGAAAAATAGCTGGCTGGACAATCTGACGATGAGCGGTTCTTTGATTGGCGTATCTTTACCAGTCTATTGGTTGGGATTGATGTTGATTTATTTGTTTGCTGTTTATCTGAAATGGCTGCCTCCTAGCGGGCGAATTAGTGTAGATTTGGGGTTTGGTTTTAAGCCAATTACGGGTGTTTATGTTTTGGATGCTTTGCTGCGGTGGGATTTGGTGGCTTTGCGGGATGCGATCGCCCATTTAATCCTTCCAGCCTTGACTTTAGGAACAATCCCCTTGGCGATAATCGCTCGGATTACTCGTGCTGCGATGCTGGAAGTGCTGGCGCAAGATTACATCCGCACGGCGCGGGCTAAGGGTTTGCCGGAATTTTGGGTGGTTTTGAGACACGCTTTGAAAAATGCGTTTTTGCCGATCGTCACAACTATAGGTTTGCAGTTCGGCACGCTTTTGGGTGGCGCGATTTTGACTGAAACAATTTTCTCGTGGCCGGGAATTGGTTCCTGGATTTACAGCGGGATTCTGACGCGGGATTACCCAATTGTCCAAGGAGGAGTAATCTTTGTGGCTGTGACTTTTGTGCTGATCAATCTGGCGGTTGATATTTCCTATGCTTTTTTTGACCCGAGAATTCAGTACCGTTAATTAGAAGGGAAGTTCTACAGAAAATGCTTGTTTAACATCCGGCTGTAGCAGGTAGTAAATGCTAGCAATGGCAAAACCCAGAGATAGAAAATTAACTGCTGCACCTGCGCTACCCAACATTTTGGCAATTTGCGTGACGACGGCGATAACATGGATAATTAATGTTCCAGTCCAAGCCCATTTTTTTAGTTGAAGCAAACCCCATGCTAAGACTAGGGAAATAATTCCGATAATTATCGCGATCGCCGAAAAAATTGCAATGAAGCCGCCGATGACAGTGCCAACTTTTGCGCCGAATCCAACTGCGCCGAGACCGCCTAAAACGCCTGCAAATAGTAAGATGAACAAGCCGTCAAGCAGACTGAAGATGCCACTAATTAACTGTAAGATTGCCAGAACTGTAACGCTTTGAGGACGATTCATGTTGAAGCTTTTCCATTTTCAACGGATTTGCAAAATATTTTAACCTGTTGCGCGCACAGGGCACATAGATATTCACGACTTGGACAGGGTACGATCGACAAACGGGTTTATGAGATGTCAGCGTCTTCATACTGTGTAGTTACCGGGCGCGCACTGTGCGATCGCCCTACAAGACAACCCACGACTTACTGGAAGCCGATCGCCCACGCGGCAGATCCCGCCTCCGCAGAAAGTCAGTTGAGTGCGATCGAAGTTTGAGCTCGCCTCTTGAGACTGAAAAAACTTAACATTATTTAATAAGTTGCAAAGATTAGCTATAATTGTTTACAGGTGCTGGTTGGGGAACTTTTTTTAAATCACCCGATCGGATGAGTCTGAAAGACGATGCCGCGCATCAGAAAAAATTTTACCTTTAAGGTAATCCTGAGATTTAATTAGGTGAGTCGGTATGATCGTTAGCCCCAAAAAGGAAACTGCTCAGGTCAAGGTGGAAGATACTCAGATTGTAGACACCAAGGCCCCAGAGACTGAAATTGCAGATAAAAAACCCGCCCAAAAGCAGTCACCGAAGAAAGCCGCGCGGAAGATGCCGCGGTGGGCGATCGGTTTGGTTGCAGCCGGGTTGCTAGCTGTACCGACTACCATATATATATCAAAAAGTCGATCGCAGCCGAAAGTAGATGCGATCGCAGCGATGACAGTGCCGGTGGAAGCGCAAAACCTGACGGTGCGGATCACGTCTAGCGGGACGGTACAACCCGTACAGCGCGTGAATCTCAGCCCCAAAGGCTCCGGTCGGATCGCAGAGTTATTTGTCGAACAGGGCGATCGCGTCGAAGCAGGACAAATTGTGGCCCGCATGGAAAGCCGCGATGTGGAAGCTCAACTGGCTCAAGCCAAGGCCCGCGAAGCCAGCATTAGAGCTAAACTTGCCAAAATTGAAGCCGGAAATCGATCGGAAGACATCGCCAGCGCCCGCGCGCGTTTAGAGCAAGCCCAGGCTAGTCTGGCGCAACTCCAAGCCGGAAGCCGCGTCGAAGAAGTTGCAGGAGCCAGAGCTCGCTTGGAGCAAACTCAAGCCCGCTTACAGCAACTCAAAGCCGGCAGCCGCGTCGAAGAAGTCAGCCAAGGGCGAGCTCGTTTAGCCCAAGCTCAAGCCCGTTTAGCAGACGCTCAAACTGGCAGTGTCAAACAAGAAATTGCCCAAGCACAAACGCAAATTGAATCGAGTAAAGCTCAAGCCGAACTAGCAGCTCAGCGGGTGGAACGCAACCGCCCGTTAGTCCAAGAAGGTGCTCTTGCTCAAGATAAACTGGATGAACTGATTAAGGAAAATCGCACTGCCAAAGCTAAGGTAACAGAAGCCCAAAAACGCTTGCAACAACTGCAAGAAAGTCGGGAGTCGCAAATTCAGCAACTCCAAGCTGCTGTGGAAGTCGAGCAGCAAGCATTGAAGCAGTTGCAAAACGGCACGCGATCGGAAGAAATTACCAAAGCCGAGGCAGAAGTTGCTGAAGCTAGAAGTAAATTAGCACAAACAGAAAACGGCAACCGTCCAGAAGAAATCGCCAAAGCCGAAGCAGCAGTTGCTGAAGCAAAAAGCCAATTAGCTGTCCAAGAAAACGGCGCTCGCCCGGAAGAAATAGCTTCGGCTAAAGCTGATTTAGCTGAAGCTCAGGCTCAAGTCCGCTTTCAAGAAGTGCAGTTAGAAGATACAAAAGTTCGCGCTCCTTTTGCGGGAGTTATTACCCAACGGTATGCCATCCAAGGAGCTTTTGTAACCCCAGCAACTTCGGCTTCGGAAGCGACTTCGGCAACTTCAACATCGATCGTGGCTCTCGCTAGAGATGTGGAAGTTTTGGCGAAAGTGCCCGAGGCTGATATCAGCCAAATCAAACCGGGTCAAGTGGTGGAAATAGTCGCCGATGCTTATCCCGATAAAGTGTTTAAAGGCAAGGTTAAATTGATTGCGCCCGAAGCTGTGAAAGAACGGGATGTAACGCTGTTTCAAGTGCGCGTCGCCATTGATACTGGCAAGGATTTCTTGCAGTCGGGGATGAATGTTGACTTGAAATTTGTCGGTCAAAAGCTGAGCAATGCTTTGGTTGTTCCGACTGTGGCGATTGTGACCAATAAAGGTCAAACGGGTGTGCTGGTTCCCGACGAGAAACAGCAGCCGAAGTTTAAGCCTGTGACTGTTGGATCGACTATTGGTAACAAGATTCAGATTTTAGAGGGTGCTAAGGCGGGCGATCGGGTTTTTACTGAACTTCCTGCTGGTAAAAAGTTGGAGGATATTATTAAGACTCAGAAGTAGAGGAAGTTGGGCAACAAAGGTACGTTGTTGCGCTTAAGCGCTCTTTCCTAATCTTATAAAGAGCGCTGAAGCGCAACTACATACCTAAGAGTTAACTTTTTTTTAAATAAAGGTACGTTGTTCCCCTTGAGCGCTCTTTCCTAATCTTATAAAGAGCGCTGAAGCGCAACTACATACCTAAGAGTTAACTTTTTTTAAATAAAGGTACGTTGTTCCCCTTGAGCGCTCTTTCATATATTAACTTTTTTTAAATAAAGGTACGTTGTTCCCCTTGAGCGCTCTTTCATATATCTGTAAAGAGCGCTGAAGCGCAACTACATACCTAAGAGTTAACTTGATTCCGCAAACAATCTAAAATCCAAAATCTACAATCTAACAATAGACTCATGGATATTATTGAAAGCGTCAAAATGGCTGTCACAACTTTGACGGCAAATAAGTTACGCAGCAGCTTGACAATGTTAGGAATTATCATCGGTAATGCTTCCGTAATTTCGATGATTGGTATTGGCGAAGGAGCTCAAACCTATATTGCGGGACAGGTTAACTCTCTGGGTTCAAATTTGCTGTTTATCATTCCCGGAAGTCCTGATGCCCAAAGTCGCCCGGTGATTCCTCCTCAGACTTTGGTTTTGGATGATGCAGAGGCGATCGCCTCTCAAGTTCCTTCTGTCGAAGCAGTTGCACCAACTCTCAATGACAGTCAAATCGTTACTTACCGCAATAAAAACGTTTCGTCTTCGATTGTCGGAACTACTCCTGAGTTTCTGCCGGTGAGAAGCTTTGATGTTGCTCAAGGTCGTTTTTTAAACAAGCTAGATTTAGAAAGACAAGAAAATGTAGTTGCTTTAGGTTCAGAAGCTGCTGAACAATTGTTTGGCAATACTCAGCCTGTCGGTCAATATGTTCGCATCAAAAACGCAACTTTTCAAGTGATTGGCGTGATGCAGGCTAAGGGATCGAGTTTTGGTGACAATCAAGATATGAATGTTTATTTGCCGCTGACAACGATGGCTAACCGCATTGTCGGTCGCTCGTCTCCCTACGGTACTAAGGTAACATTTATTTCGGTTTCTGTGAAAGATGAAAAGTTGATGCGGGCGGCGCAATTTCAAATTGAAAATCTGCTGCGCTTGCGTCACAATATTACTAAGGAAGATGATTTTATTGTCCGAAATCAGAAGGATTTAATGAAGACTTTGGGCAGCATTACTGGTGCTTTGACTCTGATGTTGGCTTTTGTGGCGGCAATTTCGCTGTTTGTGGGCGGTATCGGGATTATGAACATTATGCTGGTTTCTGTGACTGAACGTACTAAGGAAATTGGACTGCGAAAGGCGATCGGTGCTTCTCCTCAGGATATTCTGATTCAGTTTATGATTGAGGCTGTGATTTTGTCGGCTGCTGGTGGTGCGATCGGTACTGGATTCGGTATCGGTGGTGTGTTTTTGGTGTCTGCTTTTAGTCCTCTGCAAGCTAGTGTTTCTCCAGTGGCGATCGCCCTTGCGGTTGGTGTTTCTGGTAGCATAGGCTTATTTTTTGGCATCGTACCGGCAAAACAAGCTGCTAAGTTAGACCCGATTGTGGCACTCAGAAGTGCTTAATCAGTTGACAGTTGACAGTTGACAGTTGACAGTTGGTAGTTGGCAGTTGACAGTTGACAGTTGACAGTTGACAGTTGACAGTTGGCAGTTGGCAGTTGACAGTTGACAGTTGACAGTTGACAGTTGACAGTTGGCAGTTGGCAGTTACCAATTACCAATTACCAATTACCAATTACCAATTACCAATTACCAATTACCAATTACCAATTACCAATTACCAATTACCAATTACCAATAACCAATTACCAATAACCAATTACCAATTACCAAACTATTATGAATTTTATTGAAAGTTTTAAAATGGCCGGTCAAACACTGCTAGCAAACAAAACTCGCAGCAGCTTGACGATGATTGGGATGATTGTCGGAAATGCTTCGGTAATTGCGATGATTGGGATTGGAGAGGGTGCTCAAAATTTTGTGGGCGGACAAGTTAAATCACTCGGTACAAATGTGTTGATTGTGAGAGCTGGAGTTCCTAATGCTAGCCGAAGTTCGATTAGAAATGCACCTCAAACACTGATAGTAGAAGATGGTAAGGCGATCGCATCTCAAGTCCCGTCGGTGCAAGGTGTATCTGCCGAACTCAACAGTTCAGAACTCGTTCGCTACGGTAACAAAAATGTCTCGTCTCTGATTTTTGGCACAATTCCCGAATTTCTGACTGTCAGAAACTTTGAAATGGCTAAAGGACGATTTTTGACGGAACTCGATGTTAGGCAAAACAATCAAGTTGTGATTCTTGGTTCAGAATTGGCCGAAAAACTGTTTGCTAATACCAATCCCCTCGGCGAACAAGTGCGAGTCAAAAATGTCAGCATGAAAGTAATTGGAGTATTTGCGGAGAAAGGGACATCTTTTGGTACGAATTATGATAACTCAGCCGTTGTGCCGATCGCCACAATGGCCAACCGCATTGTCGGGCGCAAGTCTCCCTACGGTTTAGCTGTCACTTCGCTGTTTATTTCGATTCAAGATGAGTCGAAAATGGATGCTGCTCAATTTCAGGTGGAAAACTTGCTGAGATTGCGGCACAAGATTACCACAGAAGATGACTTTACTGTCCGAAATCAGAAAGATTTAATGGCGACAATGGGCTCGATTTCCGGGGCGCTGACACTTATGTTAACTGCTGTGGCCAGCATTTCTTTGTTAGTCGGCGGCATTGGGATTATGAACATTATGCTGGTTTCCGTCAGCGAGCGCACTCAGGAAATTGGGCTCAGAAAGGCGATCGGGGCTTCCCAACACGATATCTTGTTTCAATTCATTATCGAAGCTGTAATTTTATCTGCCGCTGGAGGCATCGTTGGGACTTGCGTAGGAGTTGGAGGTATCTTGCTTGTAGGTAATTTTACGCCTCTGCAAGCTGGTATTTCGCCTGTGGCGATCGCCCTTGCTGTTAGCGTGTCCGGTGGCGTCGGTCTCTTCTTCGGCGTGATCCCGGCGCGTCAGGCGGCCAAACTCGACCCGATCGCAGCCTTGAGAAGTGCTTA
Source organism: Microcoleus sp. PH2017_08_TRC_O_A (assembly GCF_020738665.1). Lineage (NCBI taxonomy): Bacteria > Bacillati > Cyanobacteriota > Cyanophyceae > Oscillatoriales > Microcoleaceae > Microcoleus > Microcoleus sp. PH2017_08_TRC_O_A. The sequence goes on along the minus strand of NZ_JAEQCE010000034.1, from coordinate 59,957 downwards.
ACAAATAATTACATATATAGCATACTTAAGTATATACCTAGGCAAGTATATACATAATGTTACTCGTTGATGCTAACCACGGTGTATATATGTTGAAAAATTAATAAAACCAGTCGGATGGTAAAGTTTTAGCAAAAACAATGTAGTTTAAATAAAAAATTAATCGGAAACTTTATCAAAATGAGTGAAACATTAAAGATTCAATGAAGTTTCACTCAGGGGATTTACTTACTTAAGAAAAGGCCTAATAATCTAAACTACGAGCAAACACTCATAGCATCGATCGATGGCTATGAAGGTTGGCTATTTGATGAAAATTATTAAATAAAAACAATGGCATCTCTTACCAGCAGTCCTAAATTCGACTTTCTCGAAGGAACTTCAGGCCCAGACACACTTAACGGCTTGGATGGTAACGATATAATTTATGCCAAGAGCGGAGACGACTTGCTCCTAGGCGATCGAGGTAAAGACAAAATTTGTGGCGACTCTGGTAACGATACAATTGCTGGCGGCCTAGACGACGATATGATCTGGGGCGGCAAAGGCAACGACCTGATATTTGGCGACTCAGGCAACGACACTCTCTACGGGTGCGTAGGTAGCGATACCATCAGCGGTGGTGAAGGCAATGACATATTTGCGATCGGCAAAAGCAACGGCGGCCCAACGGTAGCCACAGCAGACTACATCACTGACTTCGAGAAGGGCAAGGACAAAATTCGGTTGCTCAATGGTCTCACATTTAACGACTTAAACATCCAACAAGGCACAGACGCTAACAGCAACAGCACGGTAATTCAAGACAAACTCACAGGTGAATATTTAGCAGTATTGCAGGGAGTCAATAGCAGCACCGTCACCCCCGACAACTTCGCAACTCACCTTTCGGGAAACTGCATCAGAGAGTCGAACGGAATGATGCTAGACGCCATCCGGACAGCCGGCACCCCGCCTCCGGTAGCCTCCCGCAACATGGCAATGGTTCACGCGGCCATTTACGACGCTGTTAACTCGATTACCAAAAAATACAGCCCTTACCGCGTCAACATAGATGCACCAGCGGGGGCATCAGAAGAAGCTGCGGCTGCGGCGGCTACCTACCGCACTCTGCTTAGCCTGTACCCTGCACAAAGCATCAAATTTGATGCAGCATACGCATCGTCTTTAGCAAAAATTCCCGATGGGAAATCGAAACAAGACGGAATCGCGATCGGAGAACAGGTTGCTGAGAAAATTATCAGTTGGCGCAGTACAGACGGCGCTAACAAAGTAGTACCCTACACACCGAAAACTGACGCAGGCAATTGGCAGCCGACTCCTCCCGCCCTGGCAGCATCGCTGCTGCCTCAGTGGCCGGATGTGACTCCCTTTGCGATGACTAGCGGTTCGCAGTTTCGTCCGTCAGGCCCGCCCGCCCTCGATAGCGCCAAGTACGCAGAGGAGTTGAACGAGACTAAAGAAATCGGCAAAATTGACAGTCTGACGCGCACGCCCGATCAAACTGCGATCGCCAAATTCTGGGCCAACGGCGGAGGTACTTTTACTCCCCCCGGCCACTGGAACCAAATCGCCTCAGAAGCATCGGCCCTCAGCGGTACATCGTTGGAAGATAGCGCCCGCTTGTTCGCCCTGCTAAATATTGCCCAGGCCGATGCAGCTATTAACTCGTGGGATGCTAAATATAAGTACGATTTCTGGCGGCCCGTGACAGCTATTCGCCAAGCTGACACAGACAACAATCCCAACACAACAGCCGATCCTCTGTGGACACCGCTGCTGATAACTCCGCCCTTTCCTGAGTACACATCGGGCCACAGTACCTTTAGCGGTGCAGCGGAACCAGTTTTGAACTCTGTATTTGGTTCGGATTTTGGCTTTGCAGATAAGGGAGACAAGTCTGTCAACAGTCTGCGAACCTTTGACAACTTTGCCCAAGCGGCCGACGAATCGGGGATGAGTCGCATTTACGGAGGCATCCATTTCATGAGTGCTAACGTAGACGGTTTGAGCGCGGGTAGAAATGTGGGGAACTATGTTGTCCAGAATTTCTTAGTTTAGGAAAGTGGCGAGTTGATGGAAAATGGAAAATTTTCCATTTTCGATTTTCTGAATTGGGTGCATCTCTGATTTTGCAAATGTATGAAAAAATCACTGCGTACCTTACCGCTATCAGTAGTGCGTCAAGCTATTTTTTGGTCTTAGGAATGAGAATTAAATAACTTACAATTTTAATTATTGTGGGATGGGCGTCCCGCCCGTCTATAAAGGACGGGCGGGACGCCCATCCCACAAGCTTGTGTAAGGGTGCATCTCAGTTTTGCAAGAAGCATTGTTTATTGTAGTGCGAGCGTCCCCGCACAGCAAAGCTTGTACAAGCTTTGCTGTGCGGGGACAGCACTGTAAATGCAAAACTGAGATACACCCCTTGTGTAAATTATTTAATTCGCCATCCTTAGTCCTGACTATTCCAGCAGTTCCACAGTGCCGAGATATCCATCTACTCGCACTTTTTGACCGTCTCGCAGGCGAGTTGTAGCTTCAGCAATATTCATGACTGCGGGAATTTTGTACTCGCGGGCGATAATTGCTCCGTGAGACAACTGGCCGCCAACTTCGGCTACAATTGCCTTTGCTCCTAACAGCAGCGGCGCCCAACCGGCATCGGTGTAAGGCACTACGGCGATCGCATTTTCGCCTAATTCTGTAGTGACACTCCGGCAAATCTTCACAAAACCTTCGACGCAGCCGATACTTGCCGGGATTCCCTGCATGATACCAGTTGCAGATGTTGAGGAGTCGATCGACCTTTTCTGAGAATTCGGCAGCAGATTGCCGTAGACTACAGGGGGAATCGGGCGATCGCGATCGGCTAACAGGCGATCGCGCCTCAGGCTAATCGTCTCCTGAAAAGAAACACTCGCACCGCTGCGAATCCACTGCTGAATCTCCCCAAATTCCAGATAAAAAATATCTCCTGGTTCCTGAAACACCTGCATTTCCAATCCGCAAGCTTCAATTGCCAAAAAAGTCCAGCGGAGATGAGCCAACAATCGCGCGTAAATTTCACTAATTTGGCTTTTAACTATAGCTCGTTCCTGACATTTATTTAAGCGCCACTTCTGAGCAAAAGTCAAGCTTAATTTTCCAGTTGCTGCTGAATTAGCAACAGTAGGTTTTTGAGCCAAAGTTATCAGCAATTTGCGGTAAGTTTCAGACTGTTCTCGCCAAGTAGGAACAGCGATATCCGTTCCCACTTCGCTCAAATATCCGTAAATATCCAGCCACTGTTCAAAGTCTGCTTGCAAAGCCAGACTTTCAGTAAATATCTGTGCTAATTGTGCGGCTGAAACATTCTCGCCTGACTGGTAAATAGCAACTTCTCGCAATTTCTCAGCCAACTCTTGCAAAGCTCGCACCGAAGCGATTTCAGGAGCAGTATCATTAACAAGCCAATCATCATCAACGCGAAAAATTGCTTTGCGAATTGCCAGCCCGATCGGCCCCAAGATATTGTAGTAAGTAATCGGCTTCAGCCACTTCTGAATTTGCTCAGATTTATCCAACAACTCACTTAAATCTTGGTAATTGGGCATGGGGAATTGGGCATGGGGCATGGGGCATGGGGCATTGGGCATTGGGAATTGGGCATTGGGAATTGGGAATTGGGCATTGGGAATTAATATTCCTTCTTCATTCTTCCCTCTTCCTTCTTCCCTCTTCCTTCTTCCTTCTTCCTTCTCTGACTTCTCCAGACTTTCGATTGCTGGTAAAAAAATAGAAGTGCGATCGCCCGCAAATTCTGCATTGAGCGCCCTCTCCCGCTGCACCAGACGCCACAAACCGGGTAAAGAGGGCAAAATCTTCCCCAAAGGTGGCTTACCCATCTTCTGCCCCCTGAGCAAAAACTCCAAACCCTGCTCCGGCAATCCCATCATCCGAAAGATTTCGCCCAACAAAGTCGCGTTAAAATAGGCGTGGGAGCCCAGCAAAGTCGCCGTTTCGTTGAAATTGAGATGAGCAGCGCGATCGGCCAAAACCACCCGAAAAATCTCTCCCCAAACCCCACAAGTCAGCGGCCGATTAATCGACCAAGTTAGCGGGCGAATTGCACCAGGAATCACTTCTGCGGCAATAGTTCGAGTCCAAAACGGCTGCAAATTAGTAATCGGGCGGCTTTGCAAAATCCAAACTTTTTCCCCGTCCCAACTCCACTCAATATCCTGCGGGATGCCGTGAAAAAAAGCTTCGATAGCTTGCGCTTGTTTGACTAATTCAGCTAGAAGTTTTGGGTTAACAATTGAATTAATTTCGAGTTCGTTTAAAGTTTGTTGTAAAATTTCAGGCTGGGTAAAATCAACTTCCAAATGTAACGGAGTAACTTGTCCGCCGACAACAGATTCAGCACCTCCCGGCAAAGCTTCAATAATTATCTGAGAACCGCCATCTAAAGGATTGCGGCTGAACATGACTCCCGCAACTTTGCCCTCAATATAAGGCTGAATCAAGACAGCCATTTGAGTATCCGGGAGTTGTCGCTGCTGGCGGTAAGACACAGCTTCCGAAGTCCAATAAGACTGACGACAGCGGTGAATGCCAGCGATTAATTCTGCTTCAGTGGAAACAGGCCCGATAGTTTCATATTGTCCAGCCGCCGAACTAATATCGCCATCTTCTCCCGCCGCCGAAGAGCGCACAATCATGCGATTTTCGATTTGCGATTTTAGATTTTCGATTAAAGAATTAGGGATTGACAAATTTTCACTGTTTTCTGAATGCCCGATGCCCGATGCCCGATGCCCGATGCCCGATGCCCGATGCCCGATGCCCGATTCATTCAATAATATCCAGCCAGAAGGAACATTAAAATTAGCGCGTTTTAGTTGAGACAATCTCGCAGCTTTATCGCCGCAAATTTTAGCATCCAACGAGTCATCGAGAGAAAACAATTGTTCCGATTTAGATAAAGCCATATCATCACCCTGACTGAGATTAATTGCAGCTAATAAAACTCCCAATCCTGCTGCTGCTAAGAATTCCGGCAAAGATTGATGCCACACCCAAACCCAGATAGGCGTGCACAGACAGCCGCAGCGGGAAGCAAAGAGTCTCGCCCGATCGCCCTTTTGCCACAACCGCCGTGCCAAACCCCACACCAGTAGCCCCCAAATGCCAGAAGAGACAGCCACCGGCGGCGAAAATACCAAAAGACCCCAAACCGCGTTAGTCACGCCTCCACCTCGGGCGATCGCATATCTGGCCGCAACCAGAGGAATTAACAGGGCGATCGCGATCGCAGGTGAATCAGGAAACCAAAATCTCCCCGCCAAAACCGGCAGAATACCCCTGGCAATTTCCGCTAACACCGCAGCAATTCCCGCCAACTTCCCCCCGTGAATAAAAGCAGCCGACACCCCCACATTCCCCGTGCCCAACCGCCTCAAATCTTTACCGCCCAGCAGCCGCACCGCCCAGCGAGTAAGCGGCAAAGCACCCAGAGCAAAACTGGCGGCTAACAGAAGTGCGATCGACAACAGCGGCATAAAGGGGATTTTTAATTTCAATCTCTAAGTATTATGGCTGCAATTCGCTCAAATTTTCAGTCTTCGGATATATTGCACGATCGCCAATAGCACATAAAATACTAGAGAAGTACAGTAAATAAGGATTTGAACCAAATGGTAGAGAACAACCTAATGATTCCGATCGCAGTTCTTGGTGTTGGATTTGTCGCTGCGGTTAGTATCGGCTCCATTGCGTGGTATAATTCCAAGCGCCCCCCGGGTTGGGAATCCAAAGAACGGCCTGATTTTGTTCCAAAAGTTGATAAAGATGATTTGATTGCAGATGTTTCTGAGTCCAAAGGTAAATAATAAAAAGTTTATTGAGACGAAGAAAAACTGAGATAGGACTTGTGAATTAATGAGAAAACTTTGTCGTTGCACCCAGAACGCTGCAATTTTAAGGGCTGGGTTTTCCATTTTTCGCACAAGTCCTGTATTTATATTGTAATGAAGAACATATTAATAAATATTCTGATATCCTGTCTGGTAGAACAACCACAAGCAAAAAAGTTTATATTAGCGAATGCGGCGTTGCTGCTGCAACGGCATGAAAGACTCAATGTGAAAAAATGAAACAAGCCAGTCAGTCAATATAGCTGAATTTTCAAGTGATTCATTTTCATACCCTAATATAAGCAAGGTCGTTTTTTTTGAAGAGCAAGAAATCGCTGTCGGTGCGGTTGAGTTCGATATAAATTGAAAGAGCCGGATCGATCGCCATCACATCGCCGTTTTTGTAGGTTGTGGAGCCGGAAGTCATCAAAAAATCGGATTTTTGTCAAAAGTATTTTCGAGAAGGTCGATCGCACGTTACAATATGTTAAGAGCCGGCACCGCCTTTTGCAGTCAGTAACTCAGCTCTAAAGAGACTGAGCTTGTAAGAAATTGCAAGCTGTGCTGACCAGACCCCTGTTACAAGGAGACGTTATTTAGGTCATGATACCGGAGAATGCGACGCTAGTTTTCCGCTCTATCGTTTGCAGTCAAACAAACTTAAAGTCACTCTCGTTAGTGCTGCAAACTTAACAAGCCTTTATAACCAGGTCGAAGCGAACATTACACGCAAGTGGAGGGACACAACAATGTCCAATTTTATTTTCGTAGTTGACACAAACAAAAAACCACTCACACCTTGCAAGTCGTCAATGGCTCGTAAGTTGCTGACGGCTGGTAAAGCGGCTATCTTCAGAAGATTCCCGTGTACCATTATCCTCAAAAAGGCAGTAACAGCAACCATTGAATCAATTACTCTCAAATTAGATCCAGGTTCCAAAACTACAGGCATTGCATTATTGCAAGGTGAAAAAGTAATTTTTGGTGCTGAATTAACTCATCGCGGTCAAACTATCAAAGCAAGTCTTGAGTCCCGTCGTTCACTGCGTCGAGGAAGGCGAAACCGTCATACTCGTTACCGCCAAGCAAGGTTTTTAAACCGTACCCGCAAAAAAGGTTGGTTGGCACCATCCTTGCAGCACCGGGTAGAAACCACCCTGACTTGGGTTGAAAAATTACGCAGGCTTGCACCTATCGGTTTAATTGTTCAAGAGCTGGTCAGATTTGACTTGCAACAATTAGAAAATCCTGAAATTTCAGCTATTGAATACCACCAAGGCGAACTACAGGGTTACGAAGTTAGGCAATATTTGCTTAACAAATGGAACCGAAAATGTGCTTACTGCGACGCCGAAAATGTACCATTGCAAGTTGAGCATATTCATCCCAAATCTCAAGGCGGAAGCAATCGAATTTCTAATCTTTGCCTTGCTTGTCAGAAATGCAACCAGAAGAAAGGTACTCAGAACATTGAACAATTCTTAGCAAAGAAACCTGACATTCTGAGTCGAATTCTTACACAATCCAAGCGCCCCCTAAAGGATGCTGCTGCGGTAAATTCGACTCGATGGACGTTATTTGGTCGCTTAAAAGAAACGGGGTTGCCTGTTTTAACTGGCTCAGGTGGACTGACCAAGTTCAATCGTAGTCGGCTGCAACTACCTAAAACTCATTGGCTTGATGCTGCTTGTGTCGGTCAAGTTGAAGCGCTAGAATTATTAACAAATAAGCCACTGCTAATCAAGGCAACTGGACACGGAACCCGTCAAATGTGTCGCACAGACAAATTTGGCTTTCCATCTCGGTACGTTCCTCGAAACAAGTTTGTTAAAGGCTTTCAAACTGGTGACATCGTAAAAGCAATCGTCATCAGTGGCAAGAAAATAGGTGAATATGTTGGTCGGGTTGCAGTTAGAACGACAGGTTCGTTCAACATCTCAGCATCAGAATTGGTGCAAGGAATTAGCCATAAATACTGCAAAATAGTTCACAAAAAAGATGGCTACAGTTACGCATATTAGGATTGACGGGGACTGAAGTCCCCCGCGTCGCTTCCCTCTCAAGGCTAAAGCCGTTGAGTTTCCCGCATCCCGTATTAATTTTTATGAATCCAGAATCAACTCTCGCCAGACTACAAGCTACACTTCCCGACGGAAAACTGCCTTCTAGCTACGGGGTATACTTCAAAAACACCCTAGTAGCCCTGTGTCACGCCCTAGAAGACCACATCTTGCAAACCAGCAGCGGGGACGATCTCGCACTCAAACCGCTGGTTTTGGTGACGTTTCAGCAGGGAAAATGGTATTTGCAAGAAGCCGATCGCTACTTCGATATTGCTAAGGCTTCTCGACAAGTTGTCATCGGTGCAGTAGCCGACAGCGGTTTCGCTACCCACAAAACCGGTCAATTAGAAAATGTATCTTTAATAGAACTTGATGAGATCGACCCCATTATCCAAGAATGGAATTTAATCATCCTGGCCCCCACATACAAAGCAATGGTGCTTTGTCGCGAACTTACGGCCCAGGAATACTTGCCAGAGGGCAAGCCAGAAGTCGATACAGAGCGAAAATTCTACGGTTTGTGGTCGTTTGACCAGTCGTTGGTGTCGGCGTCAGCAGAAATTTTTATAGAACAAACACGACATTATAATCCCTCCCTAGCCGACAGTTTGCTAGAAATTCATCACGAAATTCTTGCTACCAAAGGCCCGCCCTTGGCAGACATTAGTGGCGTAGTATCCCGCATCGTTACTTACCTGCAAAGTTCTCAGCAGCAAATGGTGGCAATTAACCGCCAAACTCGCGATTTGTGGGAATTGGAAGGTCAAGCTTTGCGCGTCAGCCGCAATTTGAACGCCAACAAACTGCAAGCTTTTCTGCGGATGGCCCAGCGCGTAGACGAACGCGACACCTCAAATCCCACAGCTTCTTTGCAGGTGGCGGCTTTGTCGGAAACTTTGGGTCAATTGTTGGATTTGCCGGCTTTGCAACTGCGAAGGCTGCGGCTGGCGGGATTGCTGTTTCGAGTCGGCTTGGTTTCGGCGCCGAATGAGGTGTTCGATCGCACTTCCGATAAATTCGACCAAGGAACTCTATCATTTTGGCGCGATCGCAGTTTCATCGGTTCCCAACTCCTCCAAGCAATGCCGGAATTAGCACCAGTCGCCGAAATTGTCAAGCACAAACTCGAAAATTGGGACGGCAGCGGCAGGCCCGAGGGTTTGCGAGGTGAAGGGATACCCGTTGCTTCGCGGATTTTGGGTTTGGTCGCTTGTTTCCAAGACTTGACTCAACCGCGGGGCGATCGTCCGGCTTTGAGTTTGACAGAAGCTTTGGAAAAGTGCCGCGAACTGTCGGGTACTCGCTTCGATCCGGCTTTGGTGGAAACTCTCGGGAATGTCGTCAGACTCGCAGATATGGGTTTGATGGAGTTACCCACCCGCCCCAGCCAACTGCCTAATATCTGGTTGGAGGATTTGGGCGATCGCACGATCGCGGCAACTCCGGCATTGTAAAATAAGTTGGGTAATTCAGTGGACAGTTGACAGTGGACAGTGGACAGTTATTGTATGGTGCGTCAGGACTACGGATTTAGTACGAATTCCGCAACCTAATTTTCTGTTTACGGTGTGTACCCTAGTAATTGACAACTGCCAACTGACAACTGCCAACTGCCAACTGCCAACTGACTTATGACTTATGACTAAAAACTAATGACTCATGACCTCGAAGCCATACGCCAAGGCAAAATTCATATATTGGCCGGCATAGATTTAGCCGGCGCAAACTTAGCGGGAGCCGATCTCGCAGGTGCCGACTTATCTCAAGCCAACTTAACAGGAGCTAATCTCACCGGTGCTAACTTGCAGCGGGCGGTGCTGCGAGCAAACCTCCGCGGCGCAGACTTGAGCGGTGCTGACTTGCGCGGGGCTGATTTTCGGAATGCTGACTTGCGCGGTGCTTCTTTTGCTAATGCTTTAGTCCGCGATGCAAGTTTTGGGGGTGCTTTTTTGACGGCGGCCTCGATCGGCAATTTGGACTTGAGCGGTGTCGATTTGCGGGGAGCCGATTTGCGGGGTGCTAATTTGGCTCGCGCCATCTTGCAGCAGGCAGATTTGAGCAATGCCAATTTGTCCGGCGCAGACTTGTCGGGAGCTGATTTAGAAGAAGCTATCCTGAATGGAGCCGTACTGCGCGGTGCTAACCTGACGGGGGCTAATTTGCTCTGTGCTGCGATCGAACATACCGTCTGGGATGGAGCTTTGCTCGATCGCGCTTGTCTCCAAGGCACGCCCCTGAGTCCTTAAATTTCCAAAATGTTACTTTCAAGGCAGACAAAAAACAACTTCTGCTTATAAAGTGAATAAGCACAAGCTATTTTAACATTTCTTAATGAGAGGCTATAATAGCGACTGTAGATCAGCAAACGAATAAATGGTAGCAGCTTTGTTTAGCGGTACATCCTTTCAAGGTCAAAGTGGCGATCGCCTTGTCAGCAAAGTAGCAGGAGCTGCGATCGCAGCCTTATTCAAACGTTCTGAAAAGGCAGAAGCCAACATCCGAGTCGAACCTGTAGCCAAACTCTTGCAGGGAAGCATCGACGGTTTCGACTTCGTTGGCAAAGGTATGTTGATGTATAACGGCCTGCGTATAGAAGTGATGGAACTCTACTTGCAAGCACTCTCCATTGATTTTGGGGCGATTTTTGCAGGTCAAGTCAAATTGCGGCAGCCTACCCAGGCAAATATGCGAGTAGTCTTAAGCCGATCGGATTTAACCACCTCATTCAATACACCTTTTGTAGTTGAAAAACTCCAAAAGCTGAAATACCAAGAGCAATCTCTGTACTTTCAAAACACTGAAGTCAGCTTCGGAACAGACAAATCAATTCGGCTTCAGTCCGAGATTACGATCGGCCAGGACAGCGAACCAGTCAAAATAGATATTACAGCTCAATTGCAAGTAGAAGACCGGCGCAAAATCCAATTTGTCAGCGTTACTTACGGCGGTGACGGGCAAGCAGTAGACTTGGCTCAAGCTATAATTGCCCACGTAAATAACTTGCTAGACTTAGACAAATTTGCTTTAGAGGGCACTCAACTGCGAGTAGACCGCTGTCGAGTTCAAAACGACGAGCTGGTTTTTTACGGCTGGGCTGGCATCGAACAGTTCCCCAAAGGCAAGCGCTAAGCCTCAGCGTGCTGAGCTTAGCCGACAAATCAGATTAGTGGGAAAAATTTTATAGCTTAACAAAACTACCCGCCCCGGCGGGTTTTGCTATTTTAGCCACAGTTTTTCAGCTATGGCGTTGCTAGCCTAAAGTCTCTCTGTATTCCGGTGTATTTCCAGAACTAATCTGTCGCGGATTTAATATGTCAGCAACTGCTGACTTAAATTATTTTGAGCGAGAATTCATAGCGCGCCATCAAGCTTAAATTTAAGTGCAACAGAACTTATACAACGCATAATATGCGGACTAATTGTTAAGTACGTTGTTACACTTCGGCGCTGTTTATATGAAAGAGCGCTGAAGCGCAACTACGTACCTGTGCAAAGTAGCTTATTCACGGAGATTCTAGATATCTGCTCAAAATCAGCACTCAGGTTGAGGCGATCGCCCAAATAGTCTTGATAAACTTAGAGTGTCTTGGAGACAGAAACCGGGTTTGAGAGACAAAATTCTCTGGTGGGGCGATCGCAAAGATGGGAGAACCCGGTAAATAAGAGTCGCAAGGACGCAAGTCCTATTACAAAATAAATAACCCATAAAGAGGAAAAATGCTTGGATTTTATTTATTTGGTCTCTACCTCGCAGTCTTGTCCGTGTTTGCCGGGCCCAGCCGCCGCAGCCCGGATAAATGGTGGGTAGAAATCATCACAGATTTTCCCTACTGTACCTACTATTTTGGCCCCTTCGACACCGACAAAGAAGCCTCCAGCCACACTCCAGGCTACATCGAAGACTTGGAAAGCGAGGGAGCCAAAAGACTTAGCATCCGCATCAAACGGTGTCATCCTTCCGATCTCACCATCTGCGAAAGTGAATTCTCAGAGGGTATTGCTGCTTAATAATTTTGATAGTTCAGACTGCCGAAACCGGGTTTTTTGACTGAAATACTCCCTCTATCGTGAGAAGTATCAGTTAAACATCTCGGTTTTTCCGCGTCAATAGTTCGTCATATCATATGTCGATACCATAACAAAAAAGGTTCGTAGTGCGGACTTCAGTCCGCAGCCAAAGAGCGGACTGAAGTCCGCGCTACGAACAAAAACGGTTTGTAGTGCGGACTTCAGTCCGCAGCCAGAGAGCGGACTGAAGTCCGCGCTACCAACAAAACTGTACAGATATCCGTTCTGTGTGACTTTTCAATTATCTAAAAAGAGAAATAGAAATCGGAAGAAGCAAGGCGAAATCTTCCGCAACGATTTCAGCAATTAAAAACTTCCTCATCGTCGGGCGTGGTTGGTATAACTCAAGCCTCAACAATAAAATTAAGCATCGTTTGATTCTAGTTCTTGCTTTGCGGATTTTTTGGTAGATGTCATTAAAACTCAGCCTCTTCTCCACCAAAATGCTGATGTTAGCCAGCATTGACTCTCAACAATTACGACCGTTAAATCAGCACTGAGGACGAGTCGATCGAGCTATTTGTCCTGCTAACTTAAGGACAGTAAAAACTACTTGACTGCGGGGACACCTACTATGTTTGGACTTTATATATTCAGTATGTACGTCGCTGCTTTCTGGATACTCACTCAACCGATTGGCGGCAGTAGAGGTCGCGAGTGGTGGGTAGAAGTTGACACAGATTCACCCAAACGCACCTATTACTTTGGTCCTTACGAAAGCAAGGATGAAGCTTCTAATAATACCAACGGCTACATCAAAGACTTGGAGAAGAAAGGAGCTAAAAAAATTAGCATTAACATCAAGCAAGGTCGCCAACCAAGTCAGCTAAGAGCTACTGATGAGTAATGCCATTTTTTCAAAATCATGCAATGCCTTCAACAGTTGATAGTTGACTCCCAGAGAGCGATCTTTACCTAGAAGTCGGAGGATTGGAGTAATGAATAGTCTGATTTTAATTTCTGCCTCAAAGGCGGGCGGGTTTTCAACCAATTCTTTCTGGTAAGTGAGCGGGTGTGGCTCCATTCTTCAATCTCTGGCATTTCAACTACAATCTAATAGCAACCCACCTTAGGAATGAGAATTAAATAACTTACAATTTTTATTGTTCTTGTGGGATGGGCGTCCCGCCCGTCCTATCTGGACGGGCGGGACGCCCATCCCACAAATAGGTGTAAATTATTTAATTCCCGATCCTTACACATTGGGTGGACTAAACAGCCCGGACGTTCATTCCGCCCAACAATTTTCTTGTCGCCAGCTTTTTTTAAAGGTATAATATAAAGTTAGGTGTAAGCTAGGTGTCACGAGTCAATTCGTAGAGTGCGCCGCCATTCTTAAATCTCTGGCATTTCACCTACAATCTAATAGCGACGCACCTTACCGATTGGGTGAACTAAACAAACCCAACATTTTTTTGTAGCAACCTTTTTTCTAAACGGTATTAGCCGATCGCACCAGTAGTTGCTTTTGATATTGAAGATTAAAGCCCCATCTGGTTTAAAGTGCTGCGGGGATTAAAAGTGCGATTAGCCTTGATTTTTTCGTAGCATTCGCGTTCTACAGCGGTTAGTTCTTTCGGTGGGACGATCGCAACTTTGACCAACAAATCCGTGCGTTCGTCTTTCTTCGGTTTCGGCCATCCCTTCCCCCGCAACCGCAAAGACTGACCGGATCGCATTCCCGCCGGAAATTTTACAGTTATCATACCTTCAGGCGCCGGCAGTTCAATAGAAGCTCCCAAAACCGCTTCATCGGGAGTTATCGGCACTTCGCAGATCAAATTCTCTCCCTCAAACTGAAAGAAAGCGTGAGGTAAAACTTCTAACTTCAGGTACAAATCTCCCTGCTGCTTCGTGTACGGGTCAATTTGACCTTTGCCTTTCACTCGAATTTTGCTGCCGGTTTTCACTCCCGCAGGAATCGAAACCTCACCAGTAGCAACTCGCTTGGAAGTTCCCCGAAATGCTTCCCCCAGAGTCAGCGAAATTGTCACCTCAGTGTCGCGAGTACCTCCGGCGCTGCGGTTCTCGTAGCCAGCGAAATCTTCAAATCCGCCAAAACCAGTAGGCCCGCCGGTGCCGGTGCGCTGGCTGCTGTAATTCCACTTGCTGCTGCGGCTGCTACTACTACCTCCACTGCTAGCTGCGCGCCCCAGCAAGGCATTAATAAATTCGTCAAAACTGCCGTACTGGCTGAAGTCAACGCCACCAAAGTCTACATTCGTAGCGCCCCCGCCCGGCCATCCGCTGGGAGTTGCCGCCGCTTGCTTCCAGTATTGGCCGTATTGGTCGTATTTTTTGCGTTTTTCTGGATCTGAAAGCACTTCGTAAGCTTCGTTTACTTCTTTAAAACGAGCTTCGGCTTCTTTGTTCCCCGGATTCATATCCGGGTGATATTTCCGGGCTAGTTTGCGAAAAGTTTTTTTTATTTCATCAGCGCTGGCGGTTTTGTTGAGTCCCAAAATAGCGTAATAGTCTTTAAAATCTGTTGCAGCCATTAAGTAATCCTCTCTTTATTAGTTATTAGTTGTTAGTTGTTAGTTGTTAGTTGTTAGTTGTTAGAAAGAATAAATCCCAAATTAGCAGGATGGCGAGTTATAGCAACCACGCCTGACGGTGAGGACGTTCTCGCGTTGCACCTCTTCCTTCTTCCTTCTTCCTTCTTCCTTCTTCCTTCTTCCTTCTTCCTTCTTCAAATTATAGGTTATCAAAGTTTTGGACTCGATCGAGTTCGGTTGTTGCTTGCGGGACATCGCAATTTCCGCACCCCGCTGCTGTTGGAGATTTTGAGGAGTGCTACGTCTTCGCGAGTTTGGTGTGGCTGCGATAGCTGAGGCGAACCCGGGAAAGCTGCTGCGGTTGTGGGCGCGATCGCCCGTTGGGTTGACTGCCACTGACGATCGATCTTTTTTTTACGGTGCGCCGTGCGATGGCTACGCCCCGGCTTACGCCTACGAACTTTTCTTTCTTTAGCTTTTCGCTCAATGCAAATCCTAGCAGGTTCTCATCAGCAACTCCCGTTCAATCTGCCGCCTTAATTTTGAGAATATTTTACCATAAAGCGTACATTAATTCAACAACCCTTCTGTATATTTTTTTCTTACCCTACTGGTGCTATACTTTTTTATTTTAACAGCACATCTATAGCTTTAAGTCACAAAATATACCAGAATCTATCTGCTGTCTGTTAACTAGAACACACACTTTGAAAAAAATTAAGATAAAATGGTAGCTCAATAACTTGTTAACGTTACGAGGGTGATAACATCATGAATTATTTGCTAAGTTGGCCTTGCGGCTGCTGCGACGATTGGAAAGATAGTTCCGAAAGTTGTGTGATGCTAAGAAACGGGCAGCGCATTTGTCAGTCGTGCTACGATCGCAAATACAAGAATCAGAAGCAATCCGCCAGACGCAGGCGATCGAACATACGCGTATCACCGCAGACCGTAACAGAGACTGTTCCTTATTAATGCGCCTGAGTTTGAATGAAGCCAAATATTTCGACAACCTCACATCACCAGTTGCAATTAATAACGAACTAAAAAACAATTTCCTGATCAGTCATCGGTCATTGGTTATCTGTCACTAATTTATTTATTTATCATCAGTCACTGGCTGGCAGATAACAGATTTTAACTTAAAAAACTAATGACTGACGACTAATGACTAATGACTAATAACTAAATGATAGTTCCATCAGGAATCGTGGCGTTTTTCAGAACTACGACAATGCCGCTGCGAATGTAAAAACCTTGGCTCTCGCGGTTGGCTTCTTCCACTCGGTCTTTATTAATGATTTGAACGTTCCGGCCGATGCGGGCATTTTTGTCCACAATCGCGCGGCGAATTGTAGTATCTGCACCGATACCGAGGGCGACACCACCGTGGTCTAAACTCGAATGCCGTTCCGCGTCGGGTTCGTAGAAGTCAGCACCCATAAGCAGGCTATCTTGAATCGTACATCCAGCTTCAATGCGCGCTCGAACTCCCAACACAGAATGGTCAATGCGGCACTGTTTGAGAATGCAGCCTTCAGCAATAATTGATTCCGTCACGTGAGTATCTAAAAGCTTAGTCGGCGGCAAGAAACGCGGGCGAGTATAAATCGGCGCATTTTCATCGTAGAAACTGAAAGGAGGCTTAGGCTGTTTTGTCAGCGCCAAGTTAGCATCATAAAAAGCCTCAATCGTTCCGATATCTTCCCAATAATCGTCAAACAAATAAGCTTGAACGTTGTGGTCTTTTGAAGAATTCGGAATAATCTCTTTACCAAAATCAGTTTGGTTGGGAGATTCTTTCAGGAGTTTAATCAGAACTTCTTTTTTGAAGACGTAAATCCCCATCGAAGCAATGTAAGGACTTTCCTGAGCCTGCTGCGCTGTCAGTCCCAGTTTAGTAGTATCCACCTGCATTTGTTTGAGCGCATCGCCTTTTGGCTTTTCGCTGAAAGAAATAATGCGGCCGTTGTCGTCGATTTTCATCAAACCAAAATCTGAGGCCCGCTTCTCGTCCATCGGCAAAACGGAGAGGGTGATATCGGCATTGGTTTCGCGGTGTCTATCCACAAACTTTTGGTAGTCCATGCGGTAGAGGTGGTCGCCTGACAGAATCAAGTATTCGTCAACGTCCCACTGTTCTAGCAGCGAAAGATATTGGCGAACTGCATCCGCTGTCCCTTGAAACCAGTTGGGGTTTTCCTGAGTTTGCTGGGCGGCGAGTACCTCGAC
Organism: Microcoleus sp. PH2017_08_TRC_O_A; assembly: GCF_020738665.1. Lineage (NCBI taxonomy): Bacteria > Bacillati > Cyanobacteriota > Cyanophyceae > Oscillatoriales > Microcoleaceae > Microcoleus > Microcoleus sp. PH2017_08_TRC_O_A. The sequence goes on along the minus strand of NZ_JAEQCE010000034.1, from coordinate 43,199 downwards.
AAATCCCTCGGTGAAGCCAGAAAACTGGTAAGTGCGAGAGATGTGCCGGTTGAGGGATGCCGAGTTGAATTGGGTGAGGACGTAAATTTTGACTATTTGCGAGTTGATGCAGTTGCTCACAGGAATATCGATGAGGCGATATTTACCTGCGAGGGGAACTGCGGGTTTGGCTCGCAGTTTGGTTAGGGGGTAAAGGCGGGTGCCGACACCGCCACCGAGGATGATGGCTAAGACTTTTTTCAAGGAACTTTCTCCCTAGGATCTATGAACTCTCCAAGTCCAGTGTCGGATGGTGAGGGCTTCTTGACAAGGGGGGGAGCGAGGAAGTTTTGAGTTAGGAGTTCAGTCGCTGGCGCTGAAACCGGGTTGTTTAATCCAAATACTTCGTTCAAACCCTCAACAAAACTTAAAAAACCAGGTTTATGAGAGTTGGAGTGCGTCCGGGACTGGTGTTATGAGTTTTGAGTTGTGAGTTAAAATACTCATCGATCAATCATGGATATTTAAAAAAGTTGGCAGTTTTGAGTTGAAATACCTATCAATAAATAAGGGCTGTTTAATGAAAGAATCAGGTTAGGGCTAGAATCAGTTGTCAATTTTGTGAGATAGACTGCAAATTTGTGTGATATTTTGCGATCGGTCGATCGACAAAACTCGATCGAGCGTCTATTCTCTACCAAAAGCTAGATCTCCTAGAAACATCTGCTAATGTAGCCTAAGCCGTAAAAGACAGGAAAATTGTATGCAAATCCAAACGCCGGACTGGGTTAAACACGCGGTATTCTACCAAATATTCCCCGATCGCTTCGCTAAAAGCAAACAGCCGCGCAAACGCCTGCTGCAAAACTTCATCTGGGAAGAATGGCACGAAATCCCCACCCTCCAAGGCTACAAAGGCGGCGACTTGTGGGGCGTGATGGAACAGCTAGACTACCTGCAAGACTTAGGCATTAACGCAATTTATTTCACCCCGATATTTCAGTCGGCCTGCAATCACCGCTACCACACCCACGACTACTATCAAGTCGATCCGATGTTGGGTGGCAATCCAGCGTTTAAAGAGCTTCTAGACGCTGCCCACGCTCGCAACATCAAAATCGTCCTCGACGGCGTATTCAACCACGCCAGCCGCGGCTTTTTCTTCTTTCACGATATCCTCGAAAACGGCCCCCATTCTCCTTGGGTAGATTGGTTTAAAATAGAAGGCTGGCCGCTATCTGCCTACGACGGTAATTTTCCTGCTAATTACGCAGGTTGGGATGGCAATCGAGCCTTGCCGGAATTCAATCACGACAATCCAGAAGTGCGAGAATACATCATGGAAATTGCCGAATACTGGATTAAATTCGGCATTGATGGCTGGCGGCTAGATGTTCCTTTTGAAATTAAAACTCCCGGATTTTGGCAAGAATTTCGAGAGCGAGTCAAAGCAATTAATCCCGAAGCTTACATTGTCGGCGAAGTTTGGGAAGATGCGAGAGAATGGCTAGACGGCAGTCAATTTGACGGAGTGATGAATTATCTGTTTGCGGCGCCGACTATTGCTTTTGCCGCGGGCGACCGAGTAGATTTAGCTCAAATTGAAGGTCGTTCTTACCATCCATATCCGCCGCTGTTTGCTCAAGAGTACGGCGACAAAATCCAGCACGTTTTGGAACTGTACCCGTGGCCGATACAGCTAACTCAACTTAATTTGTTGGCGAGTCACGATACAGCCCGGTTGATCTCAATTGCTGGAGGCGATAAAGCTAGCGTAGAACTAGCTAATTTGCTGCTGTTAACTTTTCCTGGAGCTCCCAGCATTTACTACGGCGATGAAGTTGGTTTACCGGGTGCCCTCGATCCCGATTCTCGCCGCGGTTTTCCCTTAGAAGCTCACTGGGAACTTGAGGTTTTAGATTACCACAAGCAGTTGATAGCTTTGCGGCACAAATACGCTGCCCTCCGCACCGGAGACTACCAAATTATATTTGCTGAGGGAACGGTTTACGTTTTTGCCCGAATTTTGGGGGATGAGGAAATAGTTGTTGCTGTCAATGTAGCGACTGAAGAGGCAAATGTTAGTTTTGAAGCAGCTACTTTGAAATCTCCTCACGAGAAATTGCTGTTTGGTAAAGGTGAGTTTGTTTGGAAAGGTGAAGGGGAAACTCGGCAGTTAGAATTGATGCTGCCGGCGCGATCGGGCTTGATTTTAGGTTCGGATAATTAGTTTAAAATGTCCGCTAAGGTGCAAGGCGCGGATTGCTTTGTTAAGATAGGTTTGTAGTGAGGACTTTAGTCCGCAATCAGAGGACTTTAGTCCCCATTATACCTCTTGCAAAAGTCATTTTAATCAAATTTTGGAACGGGCAAGATGCCCGTTCCACAAGCAAAAATGGTAGCTGTTCAGGAGGGGGTACGAAGTTGATGGGTTTGAGGTGCCATCAGACCTGAAAAATTGAAGAAATAGGTCTAAACTACCTGGTTGAAATGGCTGGAATCCGCACGATCTCGTTACCCCTCTGAACAGTTACCACGGTGCAAGGAATTTTTTGGTTTTAAAACTGGGGACATGGTACAAGCAACTTTGCCCGCAGGAAAATTTGCGGGTACTCATAGAGGCAGGCTGATTGTCAGAGCGAGTGGAGTTTTTGAAATGATGTGTGCCACAGGAAAAGTCAGTCCAGTTCGTTACAAATACTGTAGGGCAATACACCGCAATGATGGCTATATGTATGCGTTTTCCGCTATTGAGAGAGTGAATTGGCAATTAGAGGCGTAGCGATCGACCTTTTTGGCTTATCTTGGGGTGACATCCTCGCCTTTGCCCAAAAACTGCTGGAGAATCTCTCCGGGATCTCTGTCCCAGGTATCGATATGTTGGTAAATTAAGCCCTCTGGATCCAGCTTGTATGTAGAATAGCCGTTGAAGAAGATCCGAGCTTTCCAGGGTACGCGCAGTATCCCGCGAACAGTCCAAGTTGCCACAATAGTATCAGGGGCTGTCTGACTTACGTCGTGCAGGTCGAAGTAAATCTCGGTGAAAAATAGCTGCCCGTGAAATCGCAGAGTCCAAAAGATAATGCGATAGTTGATTTTTCCTTTAAATTTGTTAACAGGGTCTTGAAAAAAAACATCTTTTGTGTAGATGTCGTAGGAAATGTCTTTCTCAAAAAGCGTCGGGAGATCTGCTTTGAGGATATCTACTATTTGTTTGGCTTGCATTTGATATTATTTGAGAGCGCTGGAGCTACCACCTTGTGACAGTATTATCTGTAAGTTCAAATGGATAATCTCGATCGACAACAAGAGCATCCAAAACTTGATAAATCTAATTATATTGTCCGATCCCGCCTTTGGGCCGATCGGGACTTGTGACATCGAAACCTTGGCACAGATTTGACTGAACACCCCCACTCATCTGACATTCTCGCAGAAATCAACGGCGGCAAGCTGTTGATGGTAGATAGCCGTCGCCGAAACGGTCTAATTTTGATTAAAGGCTTCCATGCGGAGTTTGCCGGGCCTGGTGCTGCCGTTGGAGGTGCTTTTGATGCTGACTCGCAGCAGGCGATTCCTGTGGGGGATTTTTGTTTTGTTTGCCCTCTATCTCCCGCAGAAAGACAGAAAGCTTTCGGAATTAGGCGGCATTGGGTGCGGTTAACGGAACAGTTAACGGCAAAGTCTGTAGCTGCGGAACGCGCACAAATGATTTTAACTCAGTTTGAACAATATTTTGATTTGGAAACGGTGGCACAAATTCCCGATCGAGCTTTGGCACTTTTAGTAGGCGTATTTCCCCAAACCATTCGCGCGGCGCGACAGATTGATAATTAAAAATTACATATATCCTGTCCGGCAAAATAATCCCGATAAGTTCGATCGTTCGGACTTCAGTCCTCTCTCGTTTCCTGAGGACTGAAGTCCGAACGATCGAACCAATTTGTTAATAAGTCAAAATCGCAGCGAGGCGATCGCAAGTTCGCACATTTTCGTCGGGAGTACCCACGGTAATTCGCAAACCTCCGCCTGTGTGGCGAATTAAAGTACCTTGAGCTTTTAGCTGCTGCATGATTTGTTGGTGTTTTTGTTCTGCCGATTCGCCCTCAGCAGCTTTCACCCGCAGGTAAAGGAAGTTAGCTGCACTCGGCCAAACTTGCAGTTTTTGATGCTGAGTTAGCGCTGCAATTAATTTGGCTCTTTCTGAGATAGTTTCAGGAATTACTGCTAGCAATAACTGCCGCTGGGCGAGGGCAAACTCTGCTGCTGTTTGCGAGAAACTGGGAAGGTTGTAGGGGAGGCGGATTTTTTCTAAGGTGGCTGTGAGTTCGGGATGGGCGATCGCATATCCGACTCTCATTGACGCTAGGCGAAATGCTTTGGAAAATGTTCGCAAAATTATCCAATTCGGATGTTGGTGCAATCTGTCGGCTAAGGTATTTTGGCTGAATTCAAAATAGGCTTCGTCAATTACTACTAAGATATTTTCGGGCAAACTTGACAGCCATTCTATTTCATTGATTGTTAAAGCATTGGCTGTGGGGGAGTTGGGATGGACGACAAAGACGATGCGGACGGGGGGATTTTGATTTTGGTCTATCGCCCTTTTAGCTGCATTGATGTCGATCGCAAAGTTATCTTCTCGGCGCCGGGCACTGACAACGGGAATCCCCAGGGTGGTGGCGGTAATTCCGTACATGGAAAAGGTGGGATTGGCGACGAAAATTGAGCCTGCGCCGCCCAAGCAAGTAGCGATTAAGAGCGATCGAATTAGTTCGTCGGAACCGTTGCCGACTGAAATATTGTCGGCTGTAATAGCTGTTTTTGGCTCTGGAACCCCCCCTAGCCCCCCCTTGTTAAGGGGGGGGACGTTTAGGAGATCCCCCTTAACAAGGGGGGGGATATTTAACCCTTCGTTGACGTATTGGGCGATCGCTTCTTTGAGTGCTGCGTGCCCTCCGTCGGGATAGCGATTTGTCTCAATTAACTGCTGGTAAGTCCAAGCTAGCTTTTGTTTTAATTCCTCTGGCAAATCATAAGGGCATTCGTTGGTGTCTAGGCGATCGAGTACAATTTCCGAGTGCGCTGATTCTCCTGAAGCGCCGCCCGGATGGGGAGTGTAGGCGGTAAGTTCGGCTAAGTCTTTGCGGATAAAGGGAAGCATGGTATGATTTTTGGTCTGAGATTGTAGATTTTATAATTACGATTTGGTTGGTCACTATTAGGATAATTAGTCATTAGTTTATGATGTCTAGCGTATAAATCCTTGATTGTCATCAATAACTAATAAGCTAATGACTAATGACCAATGACTAATGACTATTTTAATCGCGCCACAAAGCAATTCCGCCCAACAAACCGCTGACATTCGGTACTATTTTAACTTGTGGCGGTAAATCAAAAGCAATTTTTTTGGTATTGCCGCCGCCGATGTAAAGGCGATCGCAATTAAAGAGATTTTGCAGGAAGACGAGGGCTCTTTCCAGACGGCGGTTCCATCTTTTGGGGCCGACTGTATCTAAGGCGGCTCGCCCTAATTGCTGTTCGTAAGTTTCCCCTTTGCGAAACGGGTGATGTCCTAATTCTAGATTGGGTACCAAGATACCATCGACAAACAAACCAGAACCGAAACCGGTGCCGAGAGTAATTACTAATTCTACTCCCGTTCCAGCAATTGATCCCAATCCTTGAATGTCAGCATCGTTAGCCACTCGCACAGGTTTTCCCAATCGATCTTTGAGAGTAGTTGCTAGGTCAAAATCGATCCAAGATGGATCTAAATTGACTGCGGTTTTGATAATACCGCGGGACACGACGCCGGGAAAACCGACGGATACTCGGTCAAATTCGCCTTGTCCGCTGGCCAAAGAGGCTATGGTTTCCAGTATCGGTTCCGGCTTCGGCGGTTGAGGCGTTTCTAAACGGCTGCGTTCCGTTTGGGGTTCACCTTCAGCGTCCAAAACCATAACTTTGATGCCACTTCCGCCAATGTCAACGGCTAAGGTGCGAGTCGATTTATCTTGTTCAGTCATTTGATTTTTGAAACTTGCAAGTTGGTGAGTAGACTTGAGATTTTAGACTTGAGATTTTAGATTTACTCCACACAGGAATCTTGGAGTTTAAACGTTGTCTAAAATTTTTGTTTTTCACGACTTAAGTCGGAGGATTGTATCCATTTTTGGGGATTGTCAAATTTTAATTTTTGAATTTGCAAAAGTTTTGCATTGCTTCCCAAATTTCCGCTAGGACATTTCCCAAAGAATGATCGTCCTCTAGTTCGATTAGTTTCACCCAGGGACGATGCTCTGAAAAACTTCTGCTAGCTTGAATCGGTACGATCGTATCATGCTTGCCGTGCAGAATTAACGTCGGGACTGAGCGCATTAATTTTTCTTCAGGGTATTGAGCCATATCTGTCACAAATTCATAATTCAACGGCAAATAGCGCTGTTCGCCGTAGTGGTAAACTGGCAAATATTTCTCAGACTGCCACTTTTCTAACTGTTGCTGTCCCAACTGTGGCAGCCAATGAGAGAGAAATTGAAAAGCCGGTGCTAACAAAACTATTTGTTTTATTGATAATTGTCGCTGGGCCAGCCAAGCCGCTGTCAGCCCGCCAAAACTAGACCCAATGATGGTAACTTCCCCTAAATTTTTTACATTTTCTACAGATTCGGAGGATTGGGCTTGCAGAAATTCTGTTTCTATTTGGTCTAATTGGCGCGTGAGAGTGAGGCGCGAAAAATCCTTGTGATTGAGATCGGGAGTTTTGAGGTCAATTCCTAGGGAATAAAAGCGATCGCGGAAATATTTAGCCTTAGTTGAATCTGGACTTGACGCAAATCCGTGTAAATAAATGTAACTAGAATCGTTTTGTAGATTCATCCAGAAAATTTGATGAGATTTACCAACTAATTATTTTAACTTAAATTATCGAACTGGCGAGTGCACACCCGACAAGTTTATTTTTTAGTAGGGTGTGCAGTCGGTAGCGGTGTAGATTATTGGGATTTTTGGCTGTTTTGTTTCCGGGTTTTAGCAGCTTCCCTGCGCTGCTGCATCATTTGCGAGAACTGGCTGCGCTGTTCGGGTGTCAGCACTTCTCGCATGGCTAATGTACTTTCAAATTGTACCTCTTCTAACTGCTGCCTCAATCCCATGATTTGGCGGTGTTTGTCGCGCATTTGGCCGACATTTGCCGTCGTACCCGACATCATTGTTTCCAATTCTTGTCTGGCTTGGCGGATTGCTTGCATTCGCTGAGAAACTTGGTCTTTGTAGCGATCGCGAACAGCCTGCATTTTCTGCTTTTGATCGGCGCTTAAATTTAGTTTGTCAAACAGCCCGTTCTCTTTGCCACCAGCTCGATTGGGACGCTGGTTTTGGGCAATTGTTTCCGGTTGAGCGGGGCTGGGAGCGGCGGTTGCAGCGGCTGTAGTACCGAGGGTTAACATTAAAACTGCCATAGCCGAAAATTGGCGCATTGACATGAAAAATTACCTCTTTAAGATTAGTTAATTTGTTGGCGGTTCGGTGTCAGCAGTAACAGGGAAATCAAATAAATCTGTTTGTGGGCGATCGCTCATAGTTGCCGTGCGGGAATCGTTCAATACACCCTCCCAATTATTGACCAGAAATGCTTCCAAGTGAGCCGCTTCATCCGCCTGTAATTGTGCGGTAACTAGGACGCGATAGCTCGAAGCAAAAACTAGCAGGCCAGCGAAGATTGCAGCCGGAAAACCCCACTTGGGAAAACCGAGGAATTTTGAGCTTTTACTAGACTCTGTAAATCGCAAATAGCCGAGACCATTTAGCTCTCTCGCCCTGTCATTCCTATCTATTGCTGCTAAAACTCTTTGCTCAAGATCGGGGGTAGCGTCCGGAACTTTTGGGCTATTTTGCTTCAAGAAATTCACTAATCTTTTGTCGCTATTTTCATCGTTCACAGTTCGTCTACCCCCTGTTTTTGCAAAAATTGTCGCATGGCATTTCGGGCATAAAACACGCGAGATTTAACAGTTCCCGCTGGCATTCCCAGGATTTGGGCTACTTCTTTTTGCGGGATATCTTCTAAGTCGTGCAGCACCAAAACACTGCGGTGTTCAAAACTCAATTGCTCCAGTCCTCGCTGCACTAAATCTTGATAGTGCAACTGCATCAAGTCTGATGTGTTATTATTGGGAATAACGCGATCCATTGTTTCTTGATTTTTGAGCTGGGAGTCAAAAGAATGCTGTTTGGCAAATGCTTGTCTTTGGTCGGATGCCACGTTCCAAGTGATGCGATACAACCAAGTTGAAAAGTTTTCCTGGTGCTTGAGTTTGGGTAATCCTTTCCAGACTCGCAGAAATACTTCTTGGGTTAAGTCGTCTAGAAGTGATGAACCGCAGAGTTGGTAAAGGGTTGATCTGACTTTGTGTTGGTAGCGCCCGTAAAGGTGACGAAAGCAAGTGCGATCGCCCTTTAAGCATTTATCAACTAAGTCGGAGTCGGAACAATCATCGATTAAAACATTGGCTGGCACACCTAACACCTGTGAAGTATCCCTCACCTGTTCGTTATCTGAGGGGTTTAGACAGGACAAGTTCAAAAAAGGTTCAATTTGTTTAAAATATTATTTTGAGCATGAATCCGCTTAGAAGGTCAGTAACAGGCAAGATGCCTGTGCCACAAAATTAACAGGCAAGATGCCTGTGCCACAAAAAACAGGCAAGATGCCTGTGCCACAACAGATAAACTCTCTTGTGGAACGGGCATCTTGCCCGTTTTTCATAATTATGAAATACCCTATTTATCGCAGAGTCACAAACTCTTCAGCAGTCGAGGGGTGAATACCGATCGTCGAATCGAAATCTTTCTTGGTAGCTCCCATATTAACGGCGATCGCCATTCCTTGAATAATCTCGCCCGCGTCTTTCCCAACCATGTGCACGCCCAAAACTTTGTCAGTATTAGTTTCAACAACTAACTTGACAAAAGTCTTTTCATCTGCACCTGTCAAAGCGTGAAACATCGGCCGAAACTTGGCTGTGTAGCACTTAATTGAGTCGGGAAATTTAGCTTTGGCTTGTTCTTCAGTTAAGCCGACTGTAGCAGCTTCCGGCTGGGAAAATACGGCTGATGCGACATTTTCGTAACTAATTGCTCTCGGATTGTTGCCAAATTCCGTATCTGCAAAAGCGCGTCCTTCGGCGATCGCAATTGGCGTTAAATTAATCCGGTTGGTGCAATCTCCGACAGCAAAAATGTGCGGTTGATTGGTGCGGCTGTCTTTGGTAACTGCGATCGCACCTTTCTCGGTTTCAACTCCGGCATTCTCCAAAGCCAGTTTTTCCAAATTGGGCGATCGTCCGGTAGCGCACAAAACTGCGTCTACTGTCAAGGTTTCTTGAGATTTTCCCCACAATTGTAACTTTAAGCCTTCAGGAGTTTTCTCTATCCACTCGATCGAGCTTCCTGTGACGAAATTGATGCCGTGTTTAACCATTCCTTCTTGGACGTTGGCGCGAAGTTCTTCGTCAAAGTAGTGCAAAATGCGATCGCGCCGGATGATTTGAGTTACTTCACTTCCCAAGCCATTCATGATGCAAGCAAATTCAACGCCGATGTAGCCGCCGCCCAAAATTGCCAACCGTTTCGGCTGCTCTTTTAACAAGAAGATTTCGCGGGAAGTGATCGCGTGTTCGATGCCAGGAATATCGATTCTGTGAGCTTCGCCGCCGACAGCAATTAAGATTTTAGCAGCGGTGTATTTTTTGTCACCAACTTCGACAGTGTGGGGGTCGATAAATTTGGCATATCCTGAGATTAATTCAACTCCGGCTTTTTCGAGGAAGCTGATGTGGAGTTTGCTGAGTCGTCGCACTTCTGTGTCTACAGTGGTGACGAGTTTTTCCCAGTTGAAGCTGGTTTCTACAGGGCTCCAACCGTAGCCGATCGCATCTTCGTACAGGTGCGAAAATGTTGAAGCGTACACCATGAGTTTTTTGGGTACACAGCCGCGAATGACGCAGGTGCCGCCTACTAAGTCATTTTCGGCGATCGCCACCTTCGCCCCGTAGGATGCCGCCCGCTTAGAACTCGCCAATCCGCCAGAGCCTGCACCTATCACAAACAAGTCGTAATCGTATGTCATAATTGTCGCTAGTTTCCTGTCTTAATTTTAGCCATTTTGCGCTTTACTTTTTTTAATGATATCTCAAAAAAATTTTCGTTTTTTGGAGGAGAGATTGCTTTACTTCTTGCAGTTGACATGATATCATTTAATAATGGAAATATGTGCATTAAATTTTAAATTGCTCACACTTCGATTATTAGAGTATAGCACAAGCAACTGACAAAAAATATATAAAAATGTAACTATTTTTGGGCGGCCGCTGATGAGGGAATTGCTGGGTGTAGCTCAAGTCTCGATCTCGTGCATTTGAGTTTGGTAAAATATACCTGGTAGGGGCGAAGCATTCCGGCGATAAATATCTGCTTCTCACCAATAAGTTAGAAGCCGGAATGCTTCGCCCTCTGCTATAGCAATCCTAAATGAGTCGCAAGTTTTTTACCCCACCCCAACCCTCCCCTTATTAAGGGGAGGGAGCAAGAAATTCACAAATGATTTAGAATTGCTATATTATAGAAATCAATTTATTTGTCGGGCTAGCTTTATGATTGATTGGCTTGTGGTCTGGGGAGTAACCCAAGGAGTCGGCATTCTCGTCAAACCCATCTTAGAAGAGTTGGCAGTAGACGGCGCAAAAGATTTAGTAAAAGATTTTTTTAAAGATTCCCTAAAAAACGTCTTATTTGGCGAAAAAGATCCGCGACAAGTCGCAGGGGGTAAAGCGCTGAAAAAGTTTTTGGAGTTAGTGCAACAGCAGTTAAAAATCAGCGGACTTTCCCAAGAACAGATTAAGCTGTATATTAAAGATGTTAAAAAGTTTATCGGCAACAAGTCAGTTAAGGAAATTTTGGGTAAGGCCTTTGAGAGCGATCGCGAATCCCTCGATGCAGAACTTCTCGAACAAACCTGGACTCAACTAGATTTAGCTGCTTTGCCGGCCAGATTTAAGTGGCAAACCATCGCCAATCAGTATCTCGCCGAAGTTCAAGAAATTCTTTTTGACTCAAAAGACTTGCGGGATATCTTGAATGCCCAAAATCTGGATAGCATTCAGAAAAACACTCAACAAATTGCTGGGATAATCCCCGATTTTGATTTGAGGCAATATCAAGAGGCTTTGTGCGAACGTTACAGCAATCTGGATTTAAGCAGCGTCGATAGCAATACCTACGATTATCGCGAAAAGCTGAAAGTTTGGCAAATCTTTATTTTCCAAGATGTGCGCTTAATTTACGAGTCATTTCTGCCCCAAGCTTACGAAATTCCCAAGGAACATCAACGGCGGTTGGAAGATAGCGATCGATTAGAGGCGATCGCACTTGAAAATTTAGAGAAATATCGACGCGGTTATTTTTCACAGCCGATCGTATCCGTGGTAGATGTCATCAATGACAAGTCAAATTATCCCTACATTGTGATTTTAGGCGATCCGGGTGCGGGCAAATCTACTCTGTTACAATATTTAGCATTAACCTGGGCGCGATCGCCTTTAAATAGCGTAACATCTCTGCCGGTGCCGCTGCTAATAGAATTGCGGATTTACATTCGCAACGTGGAATCAAAACATTGCAAGAATTTCCTGGAATTTTGCCATAAAAATTCCGGTTTTATTTGTGACTTGAATCAGCATCAATTGCACGAACAACTTAAAGCCGGCGACGCTGTGGTGATGTTCGACGGATTAGATGAAATTTTCGATTCGGGGAAACGAGAAGATGTAATTACCGCGATTCATCGGTTTACCAACGAGTATCCGCGCGTGCGAGTGATTGTCACGTCTCGGATTATTGGTTACAAGCCTCAACGGTTGCAAGATGCCCAGTTTCATCACTTTATCCTGCAAGACTTGAATCCCGCACAGATTCAGGATTTTGTGCACCGCTGGCATGAGTTGACTTTTGCTGATGCTAGGGAAAAAGTGCGAATTTGCGATCGGATGAAAAGAGCGCTAGAGTATTCATCAACAATTCAAGATTTAGCCGGAAATCCGTTATTGTTAACGATTATGGCAATTTTGAATCGCAGTCAAGAATTGCCGAGAGACAGGGCAGAACTTTACAATCAAGCTTCGCGGGTATTGCTGTATCAATGGGATGTGGAAAGGTCTTTAGTAGAGGATAGCAGGCTCGATCCAAAAACGATTGATGCGAAAGACAAGCAAGAAATGCTGCGGCGAGTTGCTTGGGAAATGCAAGCAGCACCTGAAGGGTTGGCTGGCAATATTATTAGTGCGGAAGATTTGGAGGATATTCTGACAGCATATCTGAAGAATAAAGATTTTGACCAACCGAGAAATCGGGCGAAGTTAATCATTAATCAACTGCGAACCCGCAACTTTATTTTATGTTATTTGGGTGCGGACAGTTACGGATTTATACACCGCACTTTTTTGGAATATTTCTGTGCATCGCAAGTAGTGAATAGGGTTCAGGCTTTAGAACTATCGCTGGATGAGTTGAAAGCAGAAGTTTTTGGCCCGCACTGGGATGATGAATCTTGGCAGGAAGTTTTGTGTTTGATTGCGGGATTGATTGCTGGAAAGTTGACAGGAGAATTGATTCAATTTTTGATGGATCAGGATGGAGAAGCCCAAAAGTTTACCAACCTGTTTTTGGCGGCGAAGTGTTTGGATGAGGTGAGGGATAGAAAGGAGATTGCTGCCGTTGATAGTCAATTGCTGGAGCGATTAAAAGAGTTAACGAAGTACGATCTAAATTACCATTATCGGTTTTATGAAGAAGAGGCAGATTTAGTTAGGAAAATTCGCACTAAAGCAGTAAGTGCGATCGCCTTTACTTGGAAAGATGACCCGGAAACCTTACCTATCCTCAAACAATGGGCTCAATCTGACGATGATTTGGATGTGCGACGTACAGCAGTCCAAGAAATAGCACGGGGGTGGAAAGATGACCCAGAAACCTTGCCTATCCTCAAACAATGGGTTCAATCTGACGGTAATTTGGTTGTGCGAGGTACAGCAGTCCAAGAATTAGCACGGGGGTGGAAAGATGACCCGGAAACCTTACCTATCCTCAAACACTTGGCTCAATCTGACGGTAATTCGGTTGTGCGACAAGCAGCATTCCAAGAATTAGCACGGGGGTGGAAAGATGACCCGGAAACCTTACCTATCCTCAAACAATGCGCTCAATCTGACGATAATTGGGCTGTGCGACGTGTAGCATTCCAAGAATTAGCACGGGGGTGGAAATATGACCCGGAAACCTTACCTTGGCTCAAACAATGCGCTCAATCTAACGATAATTCGACTGTGCGAGGTACAGCAGTCCAAGAATTAGCACGGGGGTGGAAAGATGACCCGGAAACGCTAGAAATTGTACGCGATCGCGACCAAAAACTCCGCGAATTTGCACAGCAAAAATTGGCTGAATTAGAAGGCAAATGAGCGATCGCCTTTATTAGCGATCGCCCTTTCTCCCTCAACTTCAACCTCATCAACCTGTAAACTTTCATTCCGCCGCCAAAACTCATCCAGCAACTGAAAAAAATACTCAAATCCCTCTTTTTCGTCCACTGAATAAAGCATGATAATTTTCGCCCAAGAATTCACAGACAGTACCTGAAACCGTTTCTGCAACCAAGGCTGAAACTCCCCATAAAACTCATTTTCCTGTTCAGTTGGCTCAATCCCAAATTCTCGCCTAGCTGTTTTATAGCCCGCCAAAAATACAAACAAATCGCTAACTGAAGCTTTCCCAATGTACATCCCCGGTCTAGCTTTAATCTTTTCTAGAATGTCAAATATTCCACTCATGCTTACCTCTAATTTTAGGGATTTATCGTTGGGTGGGGGCGGGTTTATGAGATTGTGAATTTTAGGCAATTATTGTCGGTGAACCCGCCCCTACAAGACCTGGCATTATATTGTAACGGAATCGATCGGAGTTAACATGATTCCATTTTACACTCTGCTACAATACCAACAGCAAAAAGTGCGATCGGTCTCAAAAATAGTATAATTAAACCTAGATAATTCTCGGAGACAACCACTATGCAAGTCACAACCGCAGAAATCATTTATCCATCCAGCGACGGTCAACCAATGGCAGAAAGCACAATTCAATACAAATTAATTGTCAAAATCAAAGAAGGTTGCGAATCGTTGTTCAAAAATGACCCAAACGTTTTTGTGGCCGCCGATTTACTCTGGTATCCAGTTGAAGGTAGACCAGACATTTCTCAAGCACCGGATACGATGGTAATATTTGGTAGACCAAAGGGCGAGCGGCCTTCCTATATGCAATTTCTCGAAGATAATATTGCTCCCCAAGTCGTTTTTGAGATTCGCTCCCACAACGATCGCCAAACTAAAATGAATAAAAAACTTTCATTTTACCAGCGTCATGGAGTTGAGGAATATTACCTTTACGATCCAGAAAGAAATGAGTTGGAAGGTTGGCAAAGAATTGAAGGTAATTTAGAAGTAATTGAGCCGATGGAGGGATGGATCAGTCCTAGATTGGGAGTACGATTTGAGTTGGGCGAGGATGGGCTAGAAATATATCAACCCGACGGAGAAGCATTCGTTTCTCCTGAAGAATTGAGAGAAGAAAGGGATTTTGAAAGACAGCGTGCCGAACAAGCAGTTCAAAGAGCCGAACGTTTAGCAGCAAAACTGCGCGAATTGAACATCGATCCCGATCGCATTTAAGCCACAAATTGTTTAATTTAGCGCTTACTCACCAACACCAAAGAAACCAGGTTTTTATCGTTTCCGCGCGCTCTAACGAATTATTTACGTCAAAAAACCCGGTTTTTGACTACCCGTGCGTAAGTCCCCCAACCGTCCAAACATCGCCCTTCCACCCCCGAAAACCGCTCAGAAGTGTTAGCTTAGTAGTAAGTTGTGTCGATCGCACATAAAAACAAATGCCTGAACTACAAACCCAGACCCAGCCAGACCTCGACCTGCAAGCCACCTCAAAACCCGTCATCGTCGGCCTGCAAGACATAACAAAAGTGTACGGCATCGGCGACTTAGAAGTGCGCGCCCTCAACGGCGTCAGCTTGACGGTAATGCAAGGAGAGTATTGCTCAATTATGGGCGCATCCGGTTCAGGCAAATCTACAGCTATGAATATTATCGGCTGTCTCGATCGACCTACGAGCGGCAGTTACTACCTAGACGGCGTAGATGTCGCCCAAATGCCCGAATCAGAATTAGCCGGAATTCGCAATTTAAAATTAGGTTTTGTCTTCCAACAATTTCATCTATTGGCTCAACTAACAGCATTAGAAAATGTCATGTTACCGATGGTTTATGCAGGCATTCCCTCATCAGAAAGACGCGAACGCGCAGAGGAAGCTTTAACCAAAGTTGGTCTAGAAAGTCGCATGAAAAACAAACCAAATCAACTATCAGGAGGACAGCAGCAGCGCGTAGCCATCGCCCGCGCAATTGTTAACCGTCCCGTGTTGTTGCTTGCAGATGAACCGACTGGTGCATTGGATACAAAAACTACTCAAGAAGTAATGGATATTTTTACAGAATTTAATGAAGCCGGCATGACTGTTGTGATGGTAACTCACGAACCGGAAGTTGCGCGACAAACTCGCCGGGTTGTCTGGTTCCGCGACGGTGAAGTTATTCATAATAATCTGAATCCGGCAGAACTTTCGCACGCGGTGTTTTAAGTATTTTAAACTAAAATAATAGTCTTCTTCAACCTGCGGAGGCAGGTTTTGTTTGTCTCGACGCGGTTTCAACCGCCGTGTCTTATTCAAACCTGCGGAGGCAGGTTTTGTTTGTCTCGACGCGGTTTCAACCGCCGTGTTTTCTTCAACCTGCGGAGGCAGGTTTTGTTTGTATAGACGCGGTTTCAACCGCCCGGTATTTTTGCGGTTTCAACCGCCGTGTCTTTTTACGGTTTCAACCGCCGTGTCTTTTTACGGTTTCAATCGCCGTGTCTTTTTGCGGTTTCAATCGCCCCGTCTTTTTAATGAAAAGCGCTCGGAAAAGCTGCCCAAACTCGATCGACAAAATCTCTAAGTTGCCGAGAGGCGATCGTGCTATCCTTGCGATCGGAGTCCAGAGACTGCAACTGGGTTAACAGCGAAATCACCTCCGTATCCAGCGCCGCCCGAAACAAACTCAGTGGCCACAGCAAATCCGCACCATCCCGCAAATCTGATAAAGTGTATTCTTCCGGCCACCTTTGGGGGAAATCCTTCCCCGAAACCAATCCAACCAACATCAAAGGGCGCACCCAACAAATTTGACGTGCTTCAACCACTTGAATTACCTCTGAATGCAGGCACGCATCTCCACATTCCAAACTAACAATTTGACCAGGCTTAAAGTTCAAACCACAATCCATTAATGCTGACTCTTAATACAGACACAACCAAGCAAAATAAGTGCCGCAACTCTCAACAGCACCAAAAAATATTATATCACAATTAATTAATTCTTCCTTCTTCCTTCGGTCAACCATCAACTACCAACTGCCAACTACCAACTGCCAACTGCCAACTATCAACTGCCAACTATCAACTATCAACTGTCAACTGCCAACTGCCAACTGCCAACTGCCAACTGCCAACTGTCAACTGTCATCAAGAGTTTTAAGAGCCATTTCGAGTTGGGCCGTCAACAATTTTGCTTCTTTTTTACCACTACCACCATTAGCATAATCTGCCACAGAAATCGGAGAACCGATCGCAATTTTAACCCTCGAACGCCATCGAGGAATGCGCGGGCGATAGCGAATACTCATCGGTACAATCTTCACCCCCAAACCCGGTGTGTTCAACTCCGCTTGCATGGCCAAACGAGCCAATCCAGACTTCGCAGGGTGAACTTCACCATCTTGAAAAATTCCACCTTCGGGAAAAATTACCAACATTTGCTTGTCGAGGAGCAATTCCACCCCGTAACGGAGACTGCTAATTGCCGGATGCCGGATATCGACAGGAAAGCCTCCCAAATGTCTGATAAACCAACCTTGCACTCCTTTGACTTCATCAGCAGTTACCATGAACCGCAAATCGCGTCCAGTCACCTTCTGTCCCGTTGAATAGGGCATCATCAGCGCATCCCACCGGGAACGATGCGTCGGGGCTAAGATTACAGGCCCGTCTTTCGGCAAGTGTTCCTGTCCGGTTATCTCAATCTTGCCAAAATAAAACGGTAGGACAATATAGTGACCTAGCGGATAGAACAAGGAGGTTAACCAAGGAGAAACGCGAGAGGTATTAGATGCTACCTTGGCAGGCATTGGCTTCACTAGAGAGGATTTACTGAACTCAACGGCGATCGCGGCAGTATGATGCATGGCAATTACCCTGCTATATCGATATATAGAGTGTGAACTACCCGCCAGCAATCGGAGTACCGATATGCTGGGGGCTTCCCAATTCAATGGCAACAGCCTCGGCGACAGTGGATTTTTGCCCATACCGCTTTGGTCTTACATTGCCTCCAAGGGCAGTAACGCTGGTTCCCAACGTCAATATCCGTAAGCCCTCATTTCTGATATTGACTGCCGCATTAATGTCTCTATCGTGCCGCTTAGAGCAGTGGGGACAATTAAATTCACGAACAGACAGATCCATTTTCGGCAACAACAGTAAAGTCTCAGAACAAAGGTGCGATGACGGAAAAAATCGACCGACTTCTAGGTAGACTTTGCCCTCTGCCTCTGCTTTGTATTTGAGCATCGTACAGAACATTCCCCAGCCAGCATCACTGATGGATAAGGCAAGGTTATGATTCTTTACCATGTTCTTTACTGCCAGATTTTCTACGACAATGACTTGGTTTTTATCGACTATCTTACGGGATAGTTTATGCCGGAAATCTTCTCGAACTCTAGAGATTCTGGCGTGGACTTTGGCAACAGCCAATTTAGCCTTGCGCCGCTTGTTGGTAGTTTTGTCCCGTTTACGACATAACTTACGCTGTTTGCGCTTCAGGTTGCGCTCGTGTTTTCTCAGATGTCGAGGATTTTGGTATTTAGAGCCATCAGATGTAACAACAAAGTCAAGCAATCCGAGGTCGATACCAATGGCTTTGCCGTCTTTGTTTGTAGCGGGCTTGTCAATACCATCCTCCATCAGCAATGATGCGTAGTAACGACCATCAGGCATCTTAGACACCGTAACCGTCTTCAAACTACCCACTAATTCGCGATGAATTTTAGCTTTAACCACTCCAAGATTACCCGGAAATTTAATCTCGTCATTTCCCAAAACTTTAACGTTCTGTGGGAACTGAATCGATTGTTTTCCGTGACGTTTTTTGAAAGTTGGGTATGCTGCTCGACCATCAAAGAAGTTGATAAACGCTTGAGACAAATTCAAAACCGAAGACTGAAGGCATTGAGAATAACAATCTTTGAGCCATTCAAACTCAGTTTTCCAGACGGGAATCTGTTTCTTCATCGTGAAAGCAGAAATACCTTTCCCAGTCTCTTTGTAGGTTTGGGACATGGTAGCCAATGACTGATTCCATACCCAACGGACACAACCAAAAGCTTGCGCTAGATGGCTCTGTTGTTCAACGCTTGGATAGATTCTGACTTTGACTGCTTTTAACACGATATTATTTATCACAATCGGCATACCTATGATAATACAGGCACAAAGAAAAGGGTGAAGATTTGCTCATCTCCTCATCCACCCAACCGCCCGCCACCGAGCGACGAAGAGTCAGATTCCGGTGGGGTGAAATCGTCGCAAAGCTCGCCTTTCATCCATCGCGGGATAACGGTACTCCGTTTCGCGCGATGGATTCCCGTCTGTTCTAGCTAAAGATATGTTGCTTGGCAAATCTTTAGTCTTTCGATGGGGACACTTTTGCTATTGGCCTTTGCCTCCGCAAGCGATCGCACCCAAAACAGATAATCTGTAAGCAGGTAAAATACGATCCCAGCCGACACCACTACCGCACAGCCGTCAAGGGATTTTAGATTTTAGACTTTAGATTTATGCCACAGATTAATCTGGGAATTGGAGCTTTGGTCTAAAATCTGGAGTGCACCGGGACGAGTGTCGGCAAGCAAGTATCCGTTTTTAGGCGGGGTCAACCGCCGAGAAAGCTCGATCGGGCAATTACCGATCTATTATTTCAGTTAAAGAGCCAAGTTAGACTAAACATCGGCTATGGGAGAGTAAAAAACTTTACCTGTTAAATTTGCCGGCGGGCTTCAAACCAAGCAAGCAACTGATCTCGACAAACAGACTCCATAATACCGCCGAGCACCTGTAAGCGGTGACACGAAGGCGCGCTATCTGGAAGATTAGCCACCGTCCGAATTGTGCCAGTTTTCGGGTCATCTGCTCCGTATACCAGCAAACCGATCCGAGCTTGTACGATCGCACCAGCGCACATCGGGCACGGCTCCAGCGTCACGTAAAGCGTGCATTGATTGAGATGCCAGTCTTGCAAAACCTTGCCCGCCGCCCGCAGCGCCAAGACTTCAGCATGAGCAGTCGGATCGCAGTCTCGCTCTCGCCGATTTTGCGCTTCGGCAATCAATTTGCCAGCACCGTCAACAATGACAGCACCCACTGGCACTTCGCCCGCATCACCGGCTGCTCGTGCCAGTTCCACAGCCCTACTCATCCAGTGTCGGTGAATAGCATAATTAGAATCACTACTACACAACGGCTCTGTTGGCAAATTCACGGTATACCTAAGTATCTGAAAACACTTAATATAATCTTATTTATCCACTTGCTGTGGAGAGAAGTAAGTGCGATCGCTAAGAAAACAAGTTTTTTACGGAATTCATGGCATACTTACCTAGCTGAAAACACTTAAGATCGAGAAATAAAGTTACACTACAGCCCCATCCAGAGTAATTTTGAATTATGGACACCACCCTGATTAGCACTGAAGTTGTTGAGCTGTTGTCCCGGATTAGCCGCCAAAAGCTCCGCGAACAAGATATCACTCCTTTGGTAGTGTTTGTGACTGCTCTGATTTCCATCCTGCGGGGAGTGATGATTATCGACAGGACGATCGCAGTTGAAGAAGAAGAACGGCTGCAAAAGACTCTCAAAGCCTTTGCCAGCGGCGATCCACATCGGATAGAACTAATTCAGCGCCTTGTCAAAGGAGTCTCCAAACAGCAGGTTTACTTCAACCCCACAGAATTGCTAACCCTGACAGCTTTCTTCTCAGAATCAGAAAAACTGTTGCTCATCGGTTCCGGCTACGAAATGTCAGCGGTAGACGGACACATCGACCTGAGGGAGCAAATGTACTTACAGTCGATCGGCAATCGGCTCGGCCTCGACTCCAGACACATTGCAGTCGTAGACACTTTATTTACCAAAGAAGGAACCCTCAACCAAGAAGACTTTGCCGAAGTTAAAGCTTTACTAGCTCCCAGCGAATTTGAGTCCCGCGATCCGGTATTTGGCAAAGCAGCAAAACACCTGCTGTCTCTGTTAACGCGCAAATAATGCAACGCAAATTATTTGCTGCGTCAAAATTTGAGACTGTTGGGATGGGAGACGGGAATTGCGCGCTCTTGTATTAAAAACCGGGTTGTTTAACCGGCAACAAGAGCGCTTCACAGTTGATTTGGGGAAGTCGGTTTGGGCCACGAGTCCCGCTTAATTTTTTTTCCCAAGAGTCGATCGACCTTCGTATCCCATTGAACCGAATCCGTCTAAAATCTAAGGAATGAGAATTAAATAACTTACAATTTTAATTATTGTGGGATGGGCGTCCCGCCCGTCCTTTATAGACGGGCGGGACGCCCATCCCACTTTTAAGAGTGTAAATTATTTAATTCGCGATCCTACTAAAAGCGAATTATTCCTGCATCGATCGCCCCAGCTCGCTCTCAAATCTCAACTTAACCCCGCATCAACGGGTACCTTGCCCCCGACGCTGTTGAGCGAGTGGATGATCCCCCAAATTTAGACCAAAGTTCCTACTCCGGTGATTCATCTGCCGAGTAAATCTAAAATCTAAAATCTAAAATCTAAAATCGACTGATTGATTATGCAAATTGAATGGCAAACCGCCAAAACCTACGAAGACATTCTGTATCAAAAAAGTGGCGGCACCGCCAAAATTACCATCAATCGACCTCACAAACGGAACGCTTTCCGTCCCAAAACCGTGCAGGAATTGTGCGATGCCTTTACTGATGCCCGTGAAGATACCAAAATCGGCGTTGTCCTGTTCACCGGTGCGGGGCCTCATACAGACGGCAAATACGCCTTTTGTGCCGGCGGCGACCAAAGCGTGCGAGGTTCTGCGGGATATGTAGACGAAGGTGGCATACCCCGGTTGAACGTGCTCGACTTGCAGAAGTTGATTCGATCGATGCCCAAAGTTGTGATTGCTTTAGTTGCAGGATATGCGATCGGCGGCGGTCACGTTTTACACTTAATTTGCGACTTGACGATCGCTGCTGACAATGCTATTTTCGGGCAAACTGGCCCCAAAGTCGGCAGTTTCGACGGCGGTTTCGGGGCCAGCTATCTCGCCAGAGTTGTCGGCCAGAAAAAAGCCCGAGAAATTTGGTTTTTGTGCCGTCAGTACAGCGCCCAGCAAGCTCTAGAAATGGGTTTAGTCAACTGCGTCGTACCCGTCGAACAACTCGAACTTGAAGGGATGCAGTGGGCCCAGGAAATTCTGGAAAAAAGTCCGATCGCGATCCGCTGTTTAAAATCCGCTTTTAATGCCGACTGTGACGGTCAAGCCGGTCTCCAAGAACTGGCTGGAAATGCCACTTTGCTGTATTACATGACCCAGGAAGGCGCCGAAGGCAAACAAGCCTTTTTGGAAAAACGGGAACCCGATTTTAGTCAATATCCTTGGCTGCCGTAGCTCGATCGAGAAATAAGTTTTGGGATTCCCTCATTCAAGCTACAGATATTATTGATTGCTGTGAGTTGAATGACCCGAGTTTAGTCGATCGTCCAAAAGTATCAGTATGGATACCAATTGCCAAAAAGAATGAAACTGCTTTGCCAGATCCAAATCATAATAGATAATAGTTATCAGTGATTTCCCAATCGCCAATCGAAAATGATACAATCTGTCCTGTTGCCGACGGACTAAACCGAGACTGCTGCTGATTTTTCGGTTAATGTTGTGCCTGTTAACTGGCAGGCGTTGCGTTCAGAAACAGGAACAGCGGTCTCATGCGGAGTCGCAGTCTGTTCTTGCCACAGTTCAATTTCTGTGATGTTTTCCCAAGATCCCCCAAAAGGCGAAACTGCCAAAGAACAAGCTTTCCACTGACTTTGCACCGGCACGGTCAACAGAGCACAAATTCCTCCGCGTCTCCCCTCAGGGGTATAGTGGCGGCAGTGACGACAAGCAGAAATTAATGGGGTTTTCATAAAAGTGTTGGCGGAAATCAGTTTCATCTCTAATTCTCCTGTGTAGAGCTAGGAGGTTTTAGAGCATCCCAGCCCTTATCCTGTCTGGGTTATAGCGATCCCCGAAGCATAATAAACCTTAATGATTTATTTATAATCTTGTTATATATAGAAACAATCACCTCAGTCCTTCCTCATTTTGTAGCGAAAAAGACAGGTTAAAAGTTTATAAAGGGTCAGGGATCAAGCAAAAGGACAAATACGGAACGACTATGAGATCTTCTAAATAAACGGTTGCTCCGATGCCAAAATCTGCTGAGAGTCGGGTAAGCAGCCTCCGGGACACAGTAAGAATTAAGGTTTCAGTTGACAGTTGACCAGGGACAGTTGACAATTAACAGCGACCTCTACCTGGAAGGAAGAGGATTAGAGTAATGAATCGTCTTCTTTTAATTTATCAAGGGCGATCGGGCTTGGGGCTTTAAACCAATTCTTTATGGTCAAACGAAAATGAAAACAGAGCAAATGGCGATCGACACTTCGGGCCCAAAGGCAGCAGTTGCCTTGACACCAAAAGCAGCTAATCCTAGAATAAGCAAGTTTTAAAGCTTCTTGTTGATAAAAAAAGTTCGGCAAGCGGAAAACGAGCGAGTCTTTAGACCTTCCATGAAAGCGGCACGGGCGGTTCAAACCGCCGTGAATCTTTCTTGATTTTTAAAATTTTTAGCAGTGTAAAAAGGGCTTTTGCCGTTACACTCTATTGTTGGGATGAATACACAGGTGTAAACCTGGGAAGCAAATGCCTACCATATATTCAAGGTACGCGGGGACTCCACGGAACCAAGGGCTAAGCCCCTTAAACGCTTGAGGAGCTTGCTGAAAGGCAAGGATAGCAGCCCACCATTTTTTGGCAAGAGGATTGCGCCCAAGAACCCTAGTAATAGGGATATTAAGAACGAAATTTCTTAAGAATCTCAGTCGCCAAGAGCGCTGAGAGTGTCAACTTTAGAATCAAAACATTAAAATCAATTCAGAGGCGGTAGGAGTTTTGCTAATGAGTAAGCGTTCTTCAGTGGAATCCCCAAGTCAATCCTCATCAACCCCAATCAAACCTGCTTTGCAAGCAGTCCTCGGGTGTTTGGATGTCAACCTAGAAGCAGAACTGACAACATACAGAAGACACAGGCGGCGCGCCGAACAGTGGGTGTCGCCATCAGTTCGCAGCGGCCAGCCAACAGCCACAACCGAGCCACAAAAAAGCCAAAACCTACCGCAGGCTGCGGAGGAAGCCCAGCAACCGCTGTCGCTGCCCCTATCCCTTGGCGGCGTCCAGGGCGATTCCCCGCTAGCAACTACCGTGGGTGGGACAAAAATATCTAGCAATACCTTTGCACCCAACAATTATCTCGAATCCAGCGAAAAACTGATCGAAAGTTTGGACGAAGCAAAAGCTGAGCCTGCCCAAGAACGCAGTTTGGCCGCGAGTCTGTTAACTCCCTTGGGACTGAGTTCGATGTTGCTGTTTCTGTTGTCGTGCACAGCTTTGGGTTATGCAGTGATGCACCCGTCAAGTCTGGTTAAAATGGCAGGCCTGAACCGTTTTCTCGATCGCACAACCCCCTCTACTAACGAAAGTCCGGCAGCTACAACCATAGATAGCAGTAGCAGCAGCAAGGAACTGCCGAAAGCTCCAAATCTGGCATCCAAAGAATTTGTCGAGCTAGATTTGAACACTCTCAGCAACGTCAATCCCACAACCAGCCCCATTGCTTCCCCGTCGCCCAAAGCATCAATCCCCCCCAATCCGCCAGCACCTCCTGCCCCCATCGGCGCTGTCCCAA
Organism: Microcoleus sp. PH2017_08_TRC_O_A; assembly: GCF_020738665.1. Taxonomy (NCBI): domain Bacteria; kingdom Bacillati; phylum Cyanobacteriota; class Cyanophyceae; order Oscillatoriales; family Microcoleaceae; genus Microcoleus; species Microcoleus sp. PH2017_08_TRC_O_A. The sequence goes on along the minus strand of NZ_JAEQCE010000034.1, from coordinate 18,956 downwards.
TTCCGACAGAAGACGGCAACCCGGCCAGAGGTAGGGAACAAGGACTCAACAATATTAGTACCGCTTTGCTTCCCAGTCCCAGCCCCAGCGCCACCCAGACAGTCCCGACACTGCCGACACTGCCTCCCACACCCTCCCCAGCCCAGCCAGCCGCCGCATCCCCTGCCACAGCAGCCCCGACAGCCACAGCAGCCCCGGCCGCAGCAGCCCCGCTAGGAAGACCGACACGGGCTAGCGACGGCTTTTACTACGTTGTCACCGATTACACCAATGAAAAAGCGCTGCAACAAGCCAGAACCGCAGTTCCCGATGCCTACGTGCGGAACTTCTCAAAGGGTGTCAAAATTCAAATGGGGGCTTTGAACGATGCTGCCTCAGCAGAACGTTTGGCAAAGGAACTCCAAGCCAAAGGGATGAAGCCGCAATACTATCAGCCGTAAACTCGTTCAACAGTTGACAGTTGACCGCTTGACAGTTTGACAGTTTGAGAGCGACTTCTACCCTTAAGTCCGAGGATTGGAGTAATGAATAGTCTGATTTTAATTTCTCCCGAGCAGGCGGGCGGGCTTTCAACCAATTATTTCTGGTAAAGGTTCAAAAACTTTAACTAAATTGTTAGACAAAGCTAGACAATGATGAATGTTTTGTCTAACACAAAATTGGTTTTTTAAGTCAGACAAGTTCCCACACAGAATGCAAATGTAGACGCCCGATCCAAACCTTACGCTGACCAGTCAATCGATTTGAGATTTTAAATTTTAGATTTTAGATTTGCTGACAGCGCAGTGAATCTGGGAGATTGAACTCTTAGTCTAAAATTTGGGAATCGACCCTGACGCTCGCGTTGGGGGCTTGTACCTATTTTTGGGCTGGTCAATCGAAAATCGCAAATAATAATATTAATTTCCAGTCCTAAATCTAAAATTTAAGAAAATCGGGAGATAGGTAAAATGGGATTATTCGATCGCCTGTGGCGAGTGATTCGAGCCAATATTAACAGTTTGGTCGGAGCAGCCGAAGATCCAGAAAAAATTCTGGAACAAGCTGTAATGGATATGCAGGAAGATTTAATCCAGCTCAGACAAGCCGTAGCAGGAGCGATTGCCGCTCAAAAACGCACCGAACGCCAGTGTTCCCAAGCTGAGTCCACAGCCGCAGAATGGTACCAGCGGGCGCAGCTAGCTTTGCAAAAAGGCGAGGAAAATTTAGCGCGGGAAGCTCTGACGCGCAAGAAATCCTATCAAGAAACGGCAACGGCGATGAAAGCCAGTCTCGGACAGCAAAACGCTGTGGTTACTCAACTTAAAGAAAATATGCGATCGCTCGAAAGTAAAATTTCTGAGGCAAAATCAAAAAAAGATATGTATATTGCCCGAGCTCGATCGGCCAAAGCGTCGGAAAGGCTGCAAGAAATGATGGGAAATCTCAGTACCGGCAGTGCTTTGAGCGCCTTTGAAAAAATGGAAGAGAAAGTTATGCAGCTAGAAGCTCGTTCCGAAGCCATCGCAGAACTTGGAACAAACGATTTAGAAAAGAAGTTTCTCTCTCTCGAAGCTGCCGGCGATGTCGATGCCGAGTTGGCGGCGATGAAAACACAAATGCTTCCGAGCAAGAATACACCAAAATTGCCGTCGGGCGAGCCACCCACATCCTAAACCCCACTCAACACAACAATAGTTGGGATAATTGGCCAAACTTCTCAACAGATGGCCCATCAGCGTATTGGGGAATTCCCGGATCGAAGTTAAACTCAATAGATAGGTGCATCAATTAGCTTGGCTGCACCACTGACTCGATCGCTTTAAACTGTATTTACTATGTTTGCAAAATTGCTTCATGCTCGATCGCACTAAAAATCTGACCAACTGAGTCTCACCATCGCGGGCTAACGCTATCAAGCCTGCTTTGGGCCTACTTCGTACACCTCACCCAGGAAAAATAGCATTATGGGATTATTTGACCGCATTAGCCGAGTCGTCAGAGCCAATCTTAACGATATGGTCAACAAAGCTGAAGACCCGGAAAAGATTTTAGAACAATCCGTTACGGATATGCAGGAAGACTTGGTGCAGTTGCGTCAGGCCGTTGCCAGCGCGATCGCCACTCAAAAACGCACCCAGACTCAGTACAATCAAGCTGAATCCCAGTCTAACCAGTGGCAGCAGCGCGCTCAACTCGCCCTGCAAAAAGGAGACGAGACTTTAGCCCGCGAAGCTCTAGTACGCAAAAAGTCTCACGCTGAAACGGCTGCTACGCTGAAAGCGAGTCTGGAACAGCAATCGGGTCAAGTGGAAAGCCTCAAACGCAACTTGATCGGTTTGGAGAGCAAGATTTCCGAAGCCAAGACTAAGAAGGATATGCTCAAGGCGAGGATTTCTGCTGCTAAGGCTCAGGAACAGCTCAACAATACCATTGGCACCTTGAATACTGGCAGTTCAATGGCAGCTTTCGAGCGCATGGAAGAAAAAGTTTTGCAGATAGAAGCCCGCGCGGGAGCTTCCGCAGAGCTGGCGGCTGGCGGGAGCAATTTAGAGGAACAGTTCCGCTTGCTTGAAAGTGGTGGCGATGTTGACGACGAGTTAGCTCAGATGAAGGCTCAACTGAGCGGAGGTTCTGTGTCTCAAGGTCAATTGCCGGCTGCGGGTAAAACTGCTGCGGCTCCTAGTAGCTCGGAGTCGAGTCCGGTGATTGACGCGGAGTTGGAAGAATTGCGATCGCAGCTCAATAAAATGTAGTAATTTCTATCAAAATTCACCGATTTCTCAGATAACCCCGCCCAACAATGGGTACCAGCCCCCGACCCTCGTTTAGGGTCGAGTTCAAAATTTTAGACTAAGGTTCAAGCTCCCAAATTGCATGAGAGAGTAAATCTAAAATCTAAAATCTAAAATCCAAAATCTAAAATCGACTGATAACTTTGATAGAATGCTCCGCCTACCTACAGCGCTAGCTTGGGTAAGTCGGAGCTTTTTTCTGGATTTTTTAGCAAATCACAAAAAATATTTTTTGTCAAGTATATTTATGTTGAATTTAATGACTTAAGTCTTAAACAAAAGTGATAAAGTTACTTTAATCTTTGTAATTGCGCCAGGAACCCCTGCTCGTAAGTGTAAATAACTATCAATTATTATTAATCAATGATGCCCCTGCCACATTCCAGAGGGTTTTGTAAAATCAAGTTTTTTAGCGCAATAGCACTTGGTTGTTCAATTACAGCTATTTGCTTCGCATCGTCAGCAGCTCAAAGTGTTGGCGATCCGATCGTTGCTGGTGAATCAGGCGGGCGATCGCCTTTTGTTAATAACAATTTACAGTCTCAATTAAAACTTAATCCAGAAACAGCAGACGATCGCGATCGACTTTCTGGCGATTTATACTCAGGCTCAGAATTAGATAGATACAGTAAAGAGCCAGAAACCGACATCCCGGAATTTGCAGCAGCAGCGCCAAGTCAGGAACCTGAAACTCTCGCCCAATTGCCCAACCGAGGAGACAACCGACAAGAAATTCCCATTCCCAATCCTGTACTGCCAAATCCGGCTCCCCTCCCAGAACCCGCGCCAAGAAAGCCCCTACCTCCGATAGAACAGCTTTTGCCACCCGTCCCCGTACCGAGACGGACTGAAGAATTGCCGAATATTCCGGTACAATAACGGTCGATCGATGTGAAGTAGTTGGCAGTACCGTCTTTAGCAAACAAGAATTAGATGCTGCACTCAAAAACTTTGTAGGCCGCCCGCTGACTTTCGCCGAACTGCTGGAAGCTCGTTCTGTGGTGAGCCAACTCTACATCAGCAAAGGTTTTATCACTTCGGGTGCACTGCTGGAAGCTCGTTCTGTGGTGAGCCAACTCTACATCAGCAAAGGTTTTATCACTTCGGATGCCCTGATTCCCCCACAAACCCTTGCGGTTTTCCACTGTCGCCCGGGGCGGATGCTCGCGGTAGAACTCGGGTTTCGGCGCTGAGACTGTTTCAGGATTTTACTCAGCGGGGAGAGAGGGATGTCTTGGCGGCGCGATCGCAGTTCAATCTGGGAGTCTCAGCATTTGGCGCTACCGCGAGCAACAGGGAGCCTGACGGTCAATTTTTGACGTGGCGCGGTCAATTGCAGTACGTGCGGTTGTTGGCTCCCCAGACGCTGCTGGTTGTGCGCTCCCAGGCGCAGTTGGCAATCGCTGAGCTTTTGCCGATCGAACAATTTGGTTTGGGCGGCCCGGATACAGTGCGGGGCTACCGTCAGGATGCAATGCTTGCGGATAGCGGACTTTTTGCTTCCGCCGAGTTGCGGTATCCGATTTTGCGTACCGGGGACAAAAAAGGTCTTTTGCAGGTGACGCCGTTTGTGGATGCTGGCAATGTTTGGAATAGCGGGGGAAGGGTGGCTCTGGAAGCAAATACTCTGCTATCAGCGGGATAGGGCTTGCGGTGGCAGTACGGCGAGAGGTAGAATTCTCGGTTCGGCTGGGGCATTCCTTTGATTGGCATCAAATCGGGCGAGAGGAGTTGGCAAGAGCGCGGGCTGTATTTTTTCGTAGAATTCAAACCTTTTTAGGAAAATAGCCGTTCTGCCCTTAGCGGAACTGAGTAATTTGGCTATATAGTAATAAGTATCATTTGGCACTCATCTTTAGGTGCCAAGAGTGCATTTTACTGAAAATTTTTACATTAAACTATGTCTAAGGTGCGGTTACTGGTTTTAAGTTCTTTTGCTTCCGGTTTTGGTTTTTGCTCAATCATTTTGGCGATGTTTACGATGATTTACGGGCTGTCGTTTACGTCTTTTTTTGTGTTTGTTTTAACCTTGGTATTCTTTGGAATCAATATGGTGTTTGCTTTGCATTATTACACATCAATCACTAAGCAGTTGAATGTGAAAAGTAAAAGGAAAGCTAGAATTTAGCGGTTGTGAAGCAGCAGCGGATAAAGGCATGGAGAGCGGGAGCATCTCATTTTTTGATTTGTATTGCTGTCGGGAAATCGCGAGTTTTATATAGATCGCGAGCTTGGACAACACTAGAAAAAAAGCTTTTTACCAAAATGAGATGCTCCCTGGAGAGTTCTTGATATAATTTGAATGGAATCAGAAAAACGCCTCTAGGTTAGGACAATTATCTAGCTGCTGTAAATCATAATTATTGTAGGTCTAATTATTTAGGAGGTGCGATCGTGGTCATTGCTCAAACCAACCCGCCAAACCTTGCTTCAGATGCAACAAAGACTAGCTTCACTCCTGATGAATACCGGGCCATGGAGGAAACCGCCGAAGAACGTCACGAATATTGTAACGGAGAGATTATTGCTATGCCCGGAGGTTCAGAAGTCCACAGCGCGATCGCCTGTAACTTGTTAATTTACTTGGGATTTTTGCTCAGAGACACCGATTTTCGCTTGTATAACAGCGATTTGCGGGTTTGGATTCCCGAATATAACTGCGGAACCTACACTGATTTGATGGTTGTCAATGGGGAACCGGAATTCCATGGATCTCGCACGGATGAAATTCTCAATCCTTTACTGATTGTCGAGGTTCTTTCGCCCTCTACCGAAGCCTACGATCGAGGTGAAAAGTTCCGAAAAT
>NZ_JAEQCE010000034.1:12283-13325 GCF_020738665.1 Microcoleus sp. PH2017_08_TRC_O_A | reverse complement strand
CGATGGGATTGAAAGGGCGATCGTCCTGCACAGCTTAAATATAGAACTGCCGATGGCTGAAATTTACCGCCGGATTAGTCTTTAAGGGCGATTTATCTAGCTTTCTTATCTGTCATAGGTTAGCAGCAGAAGTTTTATGAAGAAGGATATTGAGAACGAAATGGAAGACGAATTACTTGCTGAGTATGACTTTACTCAGATGAAAGGAGGTGTTAGAGGTAAGTATGTTGAGCGATATCGTGCAGGGACAAACTTAGTGCTTTTAGATCCAGATATTGTGCAAGCTTTTCCCAATGATGCAGCAGTGAATGAGGCATTGAGGATGTTAATCGAGATGGTAGCATCTCTGTTTTGCATTTATAGTGCTGTCCCCGCTCGCGATTGGTAGCAGACGCGAGCGGGGACAGCACTATAATAAAAAAAATGCTTTTTGCAAAATTGAGATGCTAATCCAGATTGCACAGCGCCAGCAGTCAAATCACGAAGAAACTAAACTTTTATGACGCGATGTCAGGAGATTGTGCGATCGCTCAGATTCTTAAAATCCCGAAAAAGCGATCGCCTCTGGGTTAGGACAATTATCTAGCTGTAAGTCATAATTATTTAAGGTCTAATTATTTAGGAGGTGCGATCGTGGTCATTGCTTCAACCAATCCGCCAAACCTTGCTTCAGATACCACAACTCGCTGCACTCCAGATGAATACCGGGCGATGGAGGAAACCGCCGAAGAACGTCACGAATATTGTAACGGAGAGATTATTGCTATGCCCGGAGGTTCCCCCGCTCACAGCCGTATTGCCGTAGACACTACGACTTTTCTCAATGTGGCTCTCCGAGACACCAATTTTCAAACCTATAACGGCGACTTGCGAATTTGGATTCCTAGCTTCAATCACGGAACTTATCCCGATGTTATGGTAATTGATGGCGAACCGGAATTCAATGGATCTCGCACGGATGAAATTCTCAATCCTTTACTGATTGTCGAGGTTCTTTCGCCCTCTACCGAAGCCTACGATCGAGGTGAAAAGTTCCGAAAAT
>NZ_JAEQCE010000034.1:0-12275 GCF_020738665.1 Microcoleus sp. PH2017_08_TRC_O_A | reverse complement strand
CGATGGGATTGAAAGGGCGATCGTCCTGCACAGCTTAAATATAGAACTGCCGATGGCTGAAATTTACCGCCGGATTAGTCTTTAAGGGCGATTTATCTATCTTTCTCATCTCTCCACACACAAAAACCGGGCAACTTCACAGCTACCCGGCAATCTAAACTTTAGACTTCAGATAAATCTAAAATCTTCAACCTAAAATTATTAAACAGCGACAGTCTTCTTAGCAGTAGAGCTCAATTCGCCCTTTGCATACTTAGCTGCAAAATCATCCAAAGACATTTGCTTGATCTTTGTACCTTGACCGGCGCAACCGAAAGAGTTGTAACGATCGCTACAAACCTTCTGCATATACTTGATCGACGGCTTCAAGAAGTGGCGCGGATCGAATTCATCTGGCTTAGCAAACAAAGCTTCGCGCACCGCAGCGGTAATCGCCAAACGGTTGTCAGTGTCGATGTTGATCTTGCGAACGCCGCACTTGATGCCTTTTTGAATTTCTTCGACAGGTACGCCGTAGGTTTCGCGGATAGTGCCGCCGTTGCTGTTGATGATTTCCAGCAATTCTTGGGGTACAGAAGATGAACCGTGCATTACCAAGTGAGTATTTGGCAGGCGGCGGTGAATTTCTTCGATGCGGCTGATTGCCAAAATTTCGCCAGTCGGTTTGCGGGTGAATTTGTAAGCGCCGTGGGAAGTGCCGATCGCCACTGCGAGAGCATCAACGCCGGTTTGCTCGACGAAATTAACAGCTTCTTCAGGATCTGTCAGCAATTGATCGTGGGAAAGCGCGCCTTCAAAGCCGTGGCCGTCTTCTGCTTCGCCCATCCCTGTTTCCAGAGAACCCAAGCAACCCAGTTCGCCTTCAACGCTAACGCCGATCGAATGAGCAACTTTCACCACTTCGCGAGTAACTTCAACGTTGTACTCGTAGCTGGCGGGAGTCTTAGCATCCGCTTCCAAAGAACCGTCCATCATCACGCTGGTGAAACCTTGGCGCATGGCAGAATAGCAAGTGCCGGGGGCATTGCCGTGGTCTTGGTGCATGGAGATGGGGATGTGAGGATAGGTTTCAACTGCTGCCAAAATCAAGTGGCGCAGGAAATTTTCGCCAGCGTAGGAACGAGCGCCGCGAGAAGCTTGCAAGATCACGGGGCTGTTGGTTTCGTCAGCAGCGCGCATGATCGCTTGGATTTGCTCCATGTTGTTGACGTTGTAAGCCGGTAGGCCGTAACCATTTTCAGCCGCGTGGTCGAGCAGCAGTCGCATAGGTACAAGCGCCATAGATATTCCTCCTAATTATTTGTGTTTCTGGACAGTGGATTTTGAACAAGCTGAATTCTTACGATAATCTTAAGACAATTTGTTGCCGATCGCGCATTATGTTTCCAGATTTCAATTTAGGCTTAAAAAATCCACATTGCCCAAAACTAAATTCGGGGCAATCCCGCTGGGATTGCCCCGAATTCGTGATGAAAGCTAGATTTTATTCTGCTTTCTACTTTTTACGTTCTGTCTGAAAAATGGGTCGCCCGGGATTTGAACCCGAGACCAATCGGTTAAAAGCCGAATGCTCTACCGCTGAGCTAGCGACCCGCGAGAACATTGTTACCGCACACAATTTCTAATAGTAGCACCCATCATTTCAAATAGCAAGTGTTTTTCAAAAAAAAGTTGCAGTCATGCGAACCAGCATCTCGCAAGTCGCTCCCGGCTGCAAATAAATCAAGTGTTCGCCAGTATTGAGGGCATTTCTAGGAGCCGTCCAAGGTTCCAAACAGTAAAAATCCTTGCCTTTCAAAGTCCAGAAAACCAACTTCCCATAGCTGGAGTTGTAACTGACGGTGAGCCGCAAGCCGCGGGCCTCGTCAGTTACAGTAGCAGCAAGACCGGTCAGTTCGTCAAAGGAAACATCTATTTCGTCGAGAGTCGGGTCAAAAACCCCTGTGAAATAACCTTTCTGGTGAGTGTGGTGATCTCTGTACTGCATCCCGGGAATCTCAAAGCGCAGATTTGTCTTGTCGGGTGCTAAAAAGTAAGGATGCAAGCCGCTAGCAAAGGGCATTGGTTCGTCACCAAGATTGGTGTATTCCTGCACAATTTCCAAAGAATTGCCTTTAATTTGATAAGTAAAAGCTAATTGGAAATCAAAGGGATAAACAGTCTGGGTTTTCTCGCTGCTTTTGAGCACTAGGGTAAGAGCCGCGCAACCCTCGGTAAATTGTTCCGTCGCCGTCCAAGGCAAGTCGCGAGCAAAGCCGTGCTGTTTGAGCTGCCGCTCCACTCCCTTGTGGGTGTAAGTGTCGTCGGGGAGATTGCCACAGATGGGAAACAAGATGGGAATCCCGCCGCGTACAGTCCGATCGGGATTGGCGAACCGTTCCGCGTCCAAGTAAAACATTTCTTTGCCTTCAACCAGCCAGCTAGTGGCAATACCGCCCCGTTCCGGCACAACTTCTAGGGTAGAGTTTGCGGTTTCGTCGGAGAGGATATAGGTTTTGTACTGCTTTTGCTTCAGCGCGATCGCAAACACATTTGTCATTGTTAGTAGGTCGTCGATCATTGGTTGTTAGTAAATCGGTCGTTATTAATTGGTCGCTGGTAGTTGATTTTCGCCCATTACCAGAAAGAATTGGTTGAAAGCCCGCCCGCCCGATCGGGAGAAATTAAAATCAGACTATTCATTACTCCAATCCTCTTCCTTCTAGGTAGAGGTCGCTCTCAAACTGTCAAGCGGTCAACTGTCAACTGTCAACTGTTGAACTCCCTTTTGCTGCCCCTGTATCCTCCCTCGGACTCCCACTGGCCGTCCCCACGTTCGCAGCTATAGGAGGCAGGGCGAGCCGCGGCGAGCCGCGATCGCTGCTTTTGCCGGGAACGATCCTGTTTGTCGGCTGCTCTTTGAGTGCGACTTTGAAAGATACATCGCCAGTTGGGGGAAGATAGCTTTGGGGACTGAGTACCCCTCCCGAACTCGGAGATGGTGGCGAAATAAACGGTTCTTTGATGAATGGTTCTTTGGTAAACGGATCTGGTTCCCGGCTGGGTTTTTCAGGTTTAGTGCGATTGACGCGCGATGGCAAATCTTGACTCGGAGGCGGGTTCGACGACCTAGCAGGCCCTGCCCCGTTCTGGAAAACTGAGGAGTTGTCCGGCTGTTTGGGCAAAGCCGGTACAGCGGGCAAAATCGGAGTAGGTTTGGGTTGTCCTGGGCCTGGCAGATTGGTTTCTCCTGTCAGGGGGACTGGGGAAGCCGACCCGGGCCCGTAGGTACCGCTTTTTGGTGCTCCTGGCAAGGTCGAATTTGGAGTTTTTGGTGCCAATCCTGGGTTGATTGGGGCCTCTAGAACCACAGAAGAGCGCATCGGTCGATCGAATATACTAGAAATTTGTTCGACGCGTTTGAGGATGCGATCGCCCGCTGCTCCATTCACCACTTTCGGCTGAAACTTTTTCACCTCCACAGGCAAAAATTCTACCTTCATATTCCTGTCTTTGAGCGATACTTTCAGGACTGCGGTATCGTAATCGCTGCGAGCATTCGCGCCGAATATAAAATTACCCAACGAGTAAACAATCGGGCGACCCTTGTAAACTTCGGCACCTTGCAGGACATGGGGATGGTGTCCCACTACCAAATCTGCACCTTGATCGATCGTGAACCGAGCCAAATCTATCTGCCAGTCCCCGGGATAATCTGCCAATTCGACTCCCCAGTGGTAATTAACAATAATCCAGTCTACCTGACCTTTGAGAGCTCGAATATCCTCTGCCACCCGATTGTTACGCCGGGGGTTGGTGCCAGCCTTACCTTGGTCGGCAGCATGAAGGTCAGCATCGTAATAACCGAGGTACGCGATCCGCTGACCCTTAACCTCAATAATATCTGGACGCCTTGCTTCTTTGATATCTCTACCGGCTCCCAGATGCCCTATACCAGCATTATTTAGAGTATTTATAGTTTCCACCAGCCCCGGTTCCTCGTAATCCATAGCGTGGCTGTTTGCCAGATTGACAATATCCACTCCTCCTGCTGTTAATACTTTCACCGATTCTGGATCGGCTTTAAAATTTAATTGTTTTTTGCCAGAACCCAAGGTAGAGCGAGTCAGGGGGTTTTCTAGATTAACCATCGATACATCTGCTTGCCGGTACTCGTCCATATTGGCAAAAGCCCAATGGTAATCGTTGCCAGCAGATGCGGCGATCGCATCCGATAGATTCACATTTCCTCCGAACATCAGCGTTACGGTGGGGTCGTAGGGATTAGCAACCTGCTTTTGTTGCACTACAGGTACTAATTCTAAGGCCGCTTGCACCGCATCCGGACGTTTGGGAGGCGGCCCCGACATTACCGCAGCTTGCTGGTAAGGGGAGGCTGGAGACATTAGCCGTAGGGCTACAGCCTCGTGGTAGCTCAGCCAACACCCTAAAATAAATGATGCCAGTGCCGAGCCCACTAGCAGCAGAGAACGATATGTTTTAAATTTAACCCAATCGACGACTAATAGGGAACGGTAACGCCGCTGGTTGCGGTTTGCCGGAGTCACTATTCGGACTGACTGTTTCCAGAGAATCTCTGGTTCCCCAGCCAAGCGCGCGTGAATTCGCACTCCTTCTACTGCTGGCGAGTTGAGTCTCCAGAGTTGGTGACAAATAAATTTAACTAAGCCTTCGCGGAGAGTGCTCCCCAGTAATGTATTCTCTGGTGCAAATCCGCGTTGGAATTCTACTAGGATTTGGACGCAGCCGGCTTGAGCCTGTTCGACGCGGGCATAAATCCCTTCGGGTCGCAGCAAGCTGTCAATCCAGTAATTCAGGGCCTGAAAGTTGCCCGATCGCGCTAGCTCCAAGATAGACGGCTGCGACCAATTTTCTGCATATACCATCAATTAGCCTCCTTAACACGTTCGAGCGATGACTTCAATTTGTTTTGAACGGAACTACAATTTTTTTAGCTTAACCGCCACTTCGCTGCCCGTTTTGAAGCTAGTTGTTGGTCGCCACCATTTTTTACATTTAGGTGATGCTTGCTGTCAGTGATTTTTATCACATTTTGGTATCTGGATTGTAGATTTTTGATTTTTGATTGGAGATTTGACATTTGAGATCGATTGAAATACTCACCGACCGTCGCGGACGGTGATTCTTGACGCTTCACCGACTGATGCTACCGGAGTAGTCTTACTCTGTCTCTGCGCCCATTTAGAGTCGTGGCGATTCCCCATCCCGACTTGCTCTATATTTTTAGCAGCATTTTCGTCTCTATCTTGCTCAGTGCCACAACTCAGACAAAGCACTGAACGAATAGATAAATCTATTTTGCCCCATTTGAAGCCACAGTCTGAACAAACTTGGCTAGTCGGTTCCCATCTACTAACTACTTTAAACTCCCTGCCAAACTTCTCAGACTTGGCCTCACAGAGAGTCCTAAACTCCCTCCACCCTTGCAAGCTAATCGCTCTGGAAAGCCTCCGATTCTTGACCATTCCCGACACGTTCAAATCTTCCAAAACAATCACTTGGTTTTCGTTGACTATTTTGGTTGATAATTTGTGCAGAAAATCTTTACGGGTATCAGCAATTCGGTTGTGCAGCTTGGCGATTTTGATTCGAGTTATATTTCTCCTCCTAGAATCTTTGGGTTGACGGGCTAACTTACGCTGTAGTTTGCGAACTCTTCGGTCTAGCTTTTTATAGCTAGGGCTTTGGGCTTTTTCGCCATTGCTCATCACCGCAAAGGTCTTAACCCCTAAGTCTATCCCAATACTAGGATTTTTCGCCTCAATCTGAGTTGGTTGAATCTCTACTACAAAGCTCAGAAAATACCGATTAGCACAGTCTTTGATGACTGTAACAGAACTAGGTTCTGATGGTAATTCTCGTGACCAAACGGGTTTGACAATACCAATCTTGGCTAGATAGACACCATCACCTTTGAGCGAGAATCCATAGCGAGTGAGTCTTGCCGATTGACTATTCGTCCTCTTTTTGAATTTAGGATAGCCAATTTTACGACCTTTCCGCTTTCCTTTACCGGAGTTGAAAAAGTTCTTGAAAGCCGTTTCTAAATCCGCTACAGATTGTTGCAACGGGATGTTTGATACTTCACTTAACCAAGCTCTTTTTTCAGTCTGTTTTGCCTGAGTAATTACTACTTTTTGAAGTTCGGCAGATTTGGGTTTCTTTTCAGACTGTTTAGAAAGGGCAAGAGCATCATTCCAAACTACCCGAACACAACCAAACAATTGAGCCAATTTCTGTCGTTGTTGGTCGGTTGGATAGAATCTGTATTGATACCTTGCTTTCATTGTTTTCGGTTCTTTACTTTGTTCTATTATACTACAATACCGTTTACTTAAGAGCGCCATGGGGGTAAAACCCTATGAGAAATAGATACGGAGATTGCTTCGTTCCTCGCAATGACCATCTTAAGTAAACCGTATTGTATTATACTAGGTTTTACTGATAGAATTAGGAAGATTCAAAGAAAATTAAAGCCGTCCTAGAAGGACGGGGCTTGTTACCCGCTTTTTTGGTCAAGGGATAATTGAAGTTGAGATTTTCCAATTTTAGCGGTAATTGCGGGCGATCGCGATCGGCAAAACAGATGCTGCTAGGGGTGCGAACTCGTACAAGGCGAGTCAACAACCCGCTAAGTAGTATTCAATCTGCTGGCGAGCGAGTCAGTTCGATTTATGGTTTACAATGGGGGAAATTTTCGTTCTCTAACTTCTAGGGAATAATCTTGGACGGCTTGGGTAATTGTCGATCGCAAATTGACGTAAGCTTTCGCAAAAGGCGGTTGTTTTTCGGAAAGTCCCAACAAATCGGAAGTAACCAAAACTTGTCCGTCGCAGTGTGCCCCCGCACCGATACCAATGGTGGGAATAGTTAATTTTTGGGTAATTTGAGCAGCTAAGTCTGGGGGAATGTGTTCTAGGACGATCGCAAAGGCACCGGCTTCTTGAAGTGCGATCGACTCGGCTTTGATGCGATCGGCAGATTCGGCTGTTTTGCCTTGTTTTTTGTAACCGAGTTGGTGTACCGACTGGGGAGTTAAACCAACGTGACCCATCACCGGAATCCCGGCGGATGTTAGCTGCAAAACGGTAGCCGCCATTGCTGGATATCCGCCCTCCAATTTTACAGCTTGAGCGCCAGTTTCTTTCAAAACTCTCCCGGCCGAGTGCATGGCTTGCTGGGGACTTTCCTGGTAAGTCAAAAACGGCAAATCCACAACAACTAATGCTTGCTTGACTGCGCGACGGACTGCTTTAGCGTGGTGCAGCATTTCATCGAGGGTTAGCGGTAGCGTAGTTTCGTAGCCCAATATTGGCATGGCGAGGGAATCGCCGACTAGGATGATGTCAGTGCCTGCTTGGTCGAGTAGTTGGGCGATCGCATAATCATAACCGGTCAGCGCCACAATTCGACGCCCTTGCTGTTTCCACTGAATCAGTTGATGTGTAGTTACTGCCATTTTATTGCAAAAATATATAGCCTTTTTTAGATTGATGAGGTACTATGCGGCATTGGGCATTGGGCATTGGGCATTGGGCATCGGGCATCGGGCATACCTCACTTTTTTGAGAACCGCTATAGCCTTTTTTAGATAGATGAGATATCAATACTTCGGACAGTTTTAGGCACGATTGAATATTTAAAACCCATACTAGCTATTGCTTGGACTATTTTTTCAAACTTTAAGTTTAGCCTTCAGGCAAGAAAAAAAGATTAAAAATGCCAAGGCTTGTGCTGTAAAGATTACAGAGGCTTTAAAAAATTGTCCGAAGTATTAAGGTATGTCTGGCAATTGCTAATTGCTAATGGGGAGGAAAGGTTTTGAACCACAAGTTTTTCGGTGATTGCCGATTACCTTTTTATCTGAGTAGCGATTAGCGATTAGCGATTAGCGATTAGCGAATCGTACCTCATATTTCGATCGAACTGCTATATGAATTGTCGATCGCCAATTTTTGCCTAGTCTCGCTCGAACGCCTCGCAGCATCCGCTAATTTCAAAGCGTACAAACTACTGGTATTCTTGACGTACAACGGCGTACCGTTTAACAAACAGTCTAACACCATATCCGTATCCTTAGCAAACAAACCGCGCCGCGTTCCTACTGCGATCGCCTGCCGAGTTTCTCCCTGAATCAATTGACCGGATTCGGGAGTAAAAATCAGCGTTCCTGCTTCTCCGTAGATGGTAAAAATGTTTTCCGACTGCCAAAAAGTCTCTCCTTTTCCATAAACAGCTTCAGCGACAACGCCATTGGTAAAGCGTAACTGTGCGTTGCACAAACAAGCTTTGTAGAAATCCGGCTGAGTGTCCCAAAATTGAGTTTGACAGTTAACGGTTCCGACTTCTCCGAACAAATCAGTAAATCGGTGAAGTCGAGAAATTGCCCCGATTAAGGGAAAGCCAAATAGGGAATGCTGAAAAGTCCAGCGCTGCGGTACGGTACGCTGAGGGGTAATAGTAATGTAGCGGGCATAAAAAACTTTACCGATTAATGGTAAGGATTCTTTGATTGCTTGATGCAAACCGCCTAACAGTTCGATGTGTTCGATGTGGAGGAGTTTTTGCTTTTGGGCGGCAAGGGCGATCGCCCTTTCGGCCTCAGACACATCTAAAGATAGAGGATATTCGACCACAACGTGCTTGTCATTTTCCAACGCCGCCAGGACGATCGCCCCATGATCGCGGTTCACTGTACAGACAATTACCAAATCTAAATCATCTCTTTCTACCAACTTGCGCCAAGAAACCTCAGCCTCGGCGCCGAATGTTTGACAAAATGCTGCGGTTTTATCCGGGTTGCGGCCCGCGACTGTTACTAAGTGCGATCGGGCGTCAGCTACCAACGTCTCGGCCCTCAACTTAGCCGCAAAACCAGTACCCACAATCCCCACGCGAATAGGAGAATTTACTTTAAAACCAATGCCAGTATTGATTTGAGTCATAGGATTTTAGATTTTAGATTTTAGATTTTAGTATAGTTAAAGACTTGCAGTGCAGGAGCCCAGAGTTCCATCGTGCAGATTTTAGGCTGTGGTGCGATTTAGGCGGGCTTTGAGCACCCAAGTCTGGTGCGATATATCGCAACCGCCACATCGGTGAGGACATAAATAATCTCATGAATAGAGCCGATACCCTTTAAGCATAAATGGTTTGATTCCCGTAGTGTGCAACTGTCCACTGTGCAACTGTCCACTGTCCACTGTGCAACTGTCCACTGAGGGCGGGCACGGCGGGGCACCGCCCCTACCAACTGTCAACTGTCAACTGTCAACTGTCAACTGTCAACTGTCAACTGTCAACTGTCCATGGCTGCGGGGACAAATTCCAGCAAGTCTGGCTGAAAGTCGATGACACACCCCATAGCAAAAATCGGATTTTTTGGTTGTCGGGTTCAAAATAGGATTTTTTTCTGCAACCGGGTTATTTGGCGTAAGTCTTGCGGCAACAGTATCACAAGGCTGAGCGCAACATAGGTATAAGTAATCAAGATGAAATTAGAAAAAGTTATAACTAATCCCATTCAAATCTTTTGTAAATAAGTGTTGCAACCTTACTTCTTTCCCCTACTATCATAAAGGGAACGAACCTAAGAGCTCACCTCAAAGCTGATAGAGCCTTGAAGTTTGCATTAGGAAAACTTATCAATATTGTTGAATTTTTGAGAGGATTAGTGCATGGCAACTTACAAAGTTACCCTCATCAGCGAAGCCGAAGGAATCAACCAGACCATTGACGTTGATGACGATACTTACATTCTTGATGCTGCCGAAGAAGCAGGACTCGACCTCCCGTATTCTTGCCGCGCTGGAGCTTGCTCCACCTGCGCTGGCAAAATTACTGCTGGCGAAATTGACCAATCTGACCAATCTTTCTTGGATGATGACCAAATCGAGGCCGGATTTGTTCTGACCTGCGTCGCTTATCCTAAGTCTGATTGTACGATCGAAACTCACCAAGAAGAATCCCTCTACTAAGAAAGGATTCACAGGCGCGGTGCGCTAATTAACCCGGTTTCTTGTTTGCGTAATTGAGCTGTTTCAGCTTAATTACGTTAAGAAACTGGGTTTTTGTATGGAAAGATGGCGACAAAGATCCGACGTGCGGTTAGAAACCGCGTCTATACAAAAAATGTCCGCAGCAGACGTACGGTTAGAAACCGTGTCTATACAAACGATGTCCGCAGCAGACGTACGGTTAGAAACCGCGTCTATACAAACGATGTCCGCCTCCGCGGACTGAAGAAAGAAGATAACGTAATTTTAACCGGCCACTCTTCAACCCACGCACCATCCGGGTTTTGTTTGTCTAGACGCGGTTTCAACCGCCGAATCTTATGCCGAATCTGATGCTATTCCCGCCAAAATGTAATGGAATCGTTGAGGGGCACAACTTGAGCGCCGGGAAAATAAAAACTCAGAATACGATCGCCATTCCAGCCCAAATTAGCTAAATTGTAAGAACCAGTTTGACTCATTCCCACGCCGTGTCCGAAACCGCCTCCGACAAAAGCATAGCCGTTAAGAGTTTTGTCAGGATTGTAAATTGGATCTAGATAAAACAGCGTGCTAATCGGCGGATAAAAAGCATTGCGAATCTCATCTTTGTCAATATCGATGGGGCCCAAATCAGTTTGTACCTTCATTTGCAAAACTCGACCAGCCGCCGACCTTTCCACCACTTCAACTTTGGTGAGAGTTTTAAAATTAGCTAGCGGGTGCTTTTTCTTCTGAAGATACTGCCGCAGAAATCCACCAATTGATGTCAGTGAGACTTCTTCGCGCCAGCGGAAGGTTTCTTCTTTTTCCTCATTAAAGCCTGCTTTGAGAGTCATAAAGCGGCGGAAGTTGGTTTCGTCAGACAAGCTCTGCTTTGTCAAGTCCCAGAGGTTTTTGGGGGAATCGACGATCGATCGCAAATATGGACGTTCCGGGCCGTGCCACACATCGCCAAAAGTCGCCGTTACGCCGCCGCTAGACGCTGAATAGAGCGCGTCTACGAGCTGATTTTCGTAAGTTAGGACTAAACCTGCTGTTTGGGCGATCGCGCGATCGCTCTGCGGGAAAACTTCGGTCAAACCTTTATAAACTTGACAGTTAACATCAGCGCACAACTCGTAATTATCCACAGCAAACCGGCGCAAATTTCTCAGCGCGTAAGTTCTCGCCAAAATAGTTTGAGCGACAATCGAAGCGTAGGGCGAAAAAGCCCCTATTTCGTGAGGAACAACACCGCGCAAATAAGTTTCCGTCGGCACATTATTGACTAAAGTATAAGTACCGTAAGAATTTTTTTGTAAGTGCAAACTGCCACCGTAACGGCGAGTTTGTTGAATAGCTTTTTCTGGATCGATAGCTGTCGCCTCTTGGGTAGTTTGTTCAAATACCTCAATTACATTTTTTCCCGCCGTGACATCCAACTCATTGCGGTTGAAACGAAAGCCATTTAAAAGCCAAAACGTTTGAGGTATTTGTTTAAAAACTTTCGTATCTAAAAAAGCAGTTTTGTTACCTTGAGCTTGCAAACTTTGCAACAGCCAGCGCCGCACTATAGGAGAATTATAAGTATCTCTTTTTGCCCAAACTTGCCAGCGCAAAGGTTGAGCAATTTCCACATCAATACCCTTGGCGCGCCACTGATTGGCGCTATCTTCTGCACTCTCAAAACTGCGGTGGGAGCTCAGAACAACTCGTTCTTCTACTAATGGCGCTTCCAGAGGTTTATTCGCTATTTCTAGCTGGATGCTGGCGGTAGTTTTAGTTTCTATGCCTTGGGGAGTTTTGTAACTTAATGTTAAGCGATCGCCAGGTAAAGCTTTCAGCGTTAGTTTATCGGTGGGTTTGGCGCCAAACCGCTGCACCACGCCGATTTTGATGAGTCTATTTTGGGGAGTTTGGGCGTATCCAGCAGCGTTGGAAAGGGGCAACAGGCACAATGCGGTGAAAACAGTGCTAGAAATGCAGCTAAACCATTTGTAATTGGGAGTTGGAGGTGCTTGAGCGAACACGGTTATCTATCTCCCGATAGTTGAAATTTGGGGATTTGCGATCGCTACGTTAGCACATTTGGCCGCTGGTACAGCGAAATTCCCAAAGATATGCCAGTCGTAGGGTGTGTCGCCTGCGATAAATGCCTAAAAGAGCGACTTTTCGAGCAAAATAATTGTGTCCTCAGAAACCGGGTTTCTGCGTAGATTTCTCGCCACTAAACACAAAATTTCGTAGAAACCCGGTTTCTAGCCTCCCATAAAAATA